>NZ_JASKYR010000193.1:0-11005 GCF_041028215.1 Streptomyces flavofungini | reverse complement strand
GGCGTGCCGTCGGTGCCGCGCTGCACGATGATCTCGTTCAGCATCCGGTGGGCGCTGCGCGCGGTCTCCGAGAGCTCCTCGAAGCCGTCCTCGAAGGGGCCGCCCCCGGCCCGCCGTGCGAGCACCTGGGAGCGCACGCTGAGCAGCGTCAGCTCGCGGCCGACAAAGTCGTGCACGTCCCGCGCGATCCGGGCGCGCTCCCGCTGGACGGCGTGCAGCAGGTCCGTCTCCGCCCGCTGGGCGGCGAGGGCGCGGACCAGGTCCTGCCGGTTGGCGGCGACGCCGACCCCGGTCGCGAGCACGCCGATCGGGACGACGAGGCTCAGGAACTCCGCGAGCGTCTCACCCCGGTGGGGCGGCCAGCCGGGCAGCAGGAAGAGCCCGTACGCGCAGACCACGTAGCCGATGACGCCGAGCGTTCCGGCGCGCCGCCCGCGGTACTTGCCCAGCGAGTACAGCGCGAACTGCACCAGGGTCAGCTCGTGCAGCCAGCCGAGCAGGACGAGCGCCACGGCGTACGGCAGCCAGGGCACCGCGCGCCGGGCGAGCAGGGAGGCGGCACCCGCCGCGAGGACGAGGGCGGCGAGCGGGCCGTTGAGGGAGTTGTCCGCCGCGGCGAGCCCCGGCACGTCCAGGCTCATCAGGGCGAACGCGCTCACCGCCGTCAGCAGGTCGAACGCCTCCGGCCGCGCCGCGCAGCGGCGGAGAAGGCGGCGGCCGCCGGCCGCCGCCCGGCGTATCGCCTGGCTGGCAGGGCGGTCGTGCATGTACTCCATCATCCAAGGTCCAACGGCCCCTATCATCGGACTTATGACCCTGATTTGGTGATTTGCGGCACTGATCACCGCGCGGCTCACGGGTTCCCGTCCGCCCCGTGGGTCAAATCTGACCATGTGGTATGCCCAGAATTCCGCGCGAAGGACCCATCAGCTCGTCGGTGACGCCGTGGTCTTCCTGTGGACCGCGCTGTGGGCCACCGCCGCCGTCCTCACCTACCGGCTGGCCTGTCTGCTCGCCCTGCCCAAGGCCCTTCAGGAGCGCCGGGCGCCGTTCCCCCTGATCGGCGGGAGCGTCGACACCGCCGTGCGGCGTCTTACGGACGCGGTCGACGCCATGGACCCGGTGCTCGTCCGGGTCGGCGTGGCGGTGGGCGCCCTCGCCCTGTTCCTCGTACCGGTCGGCCTGCTCCTCGTGGTGTGGCTGCCGCGCAGGCTCCGCTGGATCCGGCAGGCGGGCGCGGCCAGGAACCTCGCGGCCTCCGACGACGGCCGCGATCTGCTCGCCCTGCGCTCCCTGCTCCGGCCCCTGGACGAGCTGGCCGGCACGGCGTCGGAGATCCCCGGCGCGACCCCCGGCAGCCTCGCCTGGGGCTGGCGGCAGGGCGACCCCGAGGTCCTTGAGGCCCTCGCGGGCGCGGAGCTGGAACGGCTCGGCCTGGAGGCGCCCCCGCTGGACGCTGGGGAGGCACCTCCCATGGACCCCCCTGAGCCGGTCGAGCTCATCGCGCCCTCGCCGCCCGGCGACGACCGGACCCCCGACCCGCACGGCGTGAGCTGACACCGGCCCTTCCCTTCGAGACCGGCCCTGCCCCCTCCCCTACGCCGAAGGCCCCCGGAACCGACCTGGTCCGGGGGCCTTCGTCACACGTGGGGCGTCACGCCGCGGGCAGCGCCTCCAGCTGGGCCGTCAGCCGCGCGATGTCGGCCTCCGCCTTGGTGAGGCGGCCACGGATCTTGTCGACCACGTTGTCCGGCGCCTTGGCGAGGAACGCCTCATTGCCGAGCTTCGCCGTGGCCTGCGCCTTCTCCTTCTCGGCGGCGGCCAGGTCCTTGGCGAGGCGCTTGCGCTCGGCCGCCACGTCGATCGTGCCGGACAGGTCGAGCGCGACCGTGGCGCCCGAGACCGGCAGGGTCGCCGTCGCCGTGAAGGCGTCGCCCTCCGGCTGGAGGCGCAGGAGCTGGCGGATGGCGGCCTCGTGCGGGGCCAGGGCGGTGCCGTCCAGGGTCAGCCGGGCCGGAACCTTCTGGCCGGGCTGGAGGCCCTGGTCGGCGCGGAAGCGACGGACCTCGGTGATGACCTGCTGGAGCGTCTCGATCTCCCGCTCGGCCGCCGCGTCGCGGAAGCCGCTGTCGGACGGCCAGTCGGCGATGACGAGCGACTCGCCGCCGGTCAGCGCCGTCCAGAGCGTCTCCGTCACGAACGGCACGATCGGGTGGAGCAGCCGCAGCGTGACGTCGAGGACCTCGCCGAGGACGCGGGCCGAGACCTTCGCGCCGTCACCGCCCGCCATGAACGTCGTCTTGGACAGCTCCACGTACCAGTCGAAGACCTCGTCCCACGCGAAGTGGAAGAGGGCGTCGGAGAGCTTGGCGAACTGGTAGTCGTCGTAGAGCGCGTCGACCTCGGCGACCGTCGCGTTGAGGCGCGAGAGCACCCAGCGGTCGGTGGCGGACAGCTTCTCGGCCGGGGGCAGCTCGCCCTCGATCGTGGCGCCGTTCATCATCGCGAAGCGCGTGGCGTTCCAGATCTTGTTGGCGAAGTTGCGGGAGCCCTGGACCCAGTCCTCGCCGATCGGCACGTCGGTGCCGGGGTTGGCGCCGCGCGCCAGCGTGAAGCGCAGAGCGTCCGAGCCGTACTTGTCCATCCAGTCGAGCGGGTTGACCGCGTTGCCGAAGGACTTCGACATCTTCTTGCCGAACTGGTCGCGGACCATGCCGTGCAGCACGATCGTGTGGAACGGCGGGGTGCCGTCCATCGCGTACAGGCCGAACATCATCATCCGGGCGACCCAGAAGAAGAGGATGTCGTAGCCGGTGACCAGCACGGAGTTCGGGTAGAACTTCGCGAGCGACTCGGTCTGCTCGGGCCAGCCCAGGGTGGAGAACGGCCACAGGCCGGAGGAGAACCACGTGTCGAGCACGTCGTTGTCCTGGTGCCAGCCCTCGCCGGTGGGCGCCTCGTCGTCGGGTCCGACGCAGACGACCTCGCCGTTCGGTCCGTACCAGACGGGGATGCGGTGGCCCCACCAGAGCTGGCGGGAGATGCACCAGTCGTGGAGGTTGTCGACCCAGTCGAAGTACCGCTTCTCCATCTCCTGCGGGTGGATCTTGACCTTGCCGTCGCGGACCGCGTCACCGGCGGCCTTCGCGAGCGGGCCGACCTTGACCCACCACTGCATGGACAGGCGCGGCTCGATGGTGGTCTTGCAGCGCGAGCAGTGGCCCACCGAGTGCGTGTACGGGCGCTTCTCGGCGACGATGCGGCCCTCGGCGCGCAGCGCGCCGACGATCGCGGAGCGGGCCTCCAGGCGGTCCAGGCCCTGGAAGGGTCCTGCGACCGTGATGACGGCGTGCTCGTCCATGACCGCGATGTTCGGCAGGGAGTGGCGCTGGCCGATCTCGAAGTCGTTCGGGTCGTGCGCCGGGGTCACCTTGACGGCGCCGGTGCCGAACTCGGGGTCGACGTGCTCGTCGGCGACGACCGGGATCGTGCGGTCGGTCAGCGGCAGCCTGATCTCCTTGCCGACCAGGTGCTTGTACCGCTCGTCCGCGGGGTGGACCGCGACGGCGGTGTCGCCGAGCATCGTCTCGGCGCGGGTGGTGGCGACGACGAGCGTCTCGTCACCCTCGCCGTACTTGATCGACACCAGCTCGCCGTCGTCGTCCTGGTACTCGACCTCGATGTCGGAGATCGCCGTCAGACAGCGCGGGCACCAGTTGATGATGCGCTCGGCGCGGTAGATCAGCTCGTCGTCGTAGAGCTTCTTGAAGATGGTCTGGACGGCCTGGGAGAGGCCCTCGTCCATGGTGAAGCGCTCGCGCTGCCAGTCGACGCCGTCGCCGAGGCGGCGCATCTGGCCGGAGATCTGGCCGCCGGACTCGCCCTTCCACTGCCAGACGCGCTCGATGAACGCCTCGCGGCCGAGGTCGTGGCGGGACTTGCCCTCCTTGCCGAGCTCGCGCTCCACCACGTTCTGCGTGGCGATGCCCGCGTGGTCCATGCCGGGCTGCCAGAGCGTCTCGTGGCCCTGCATGCGCTTGCGGCGGGTGAGGGCGTCGATCAGCGTGTGCTCGAAGGCGTGGCCGAGGTGGAGCGCGCCGGTCACGTTCGGCGGCGGGATGACGACGGTGTAGGGCGGCTTCTCGCTCTTCTCGTCGGCGGAGAAGTAACCCCGTTCTACCCAGCGCTCGTACAGCGGCCCCTCCACCTCGGCCGGCGCGTACTGGGTCGGCAGTTCGGGAGTGGTCGCTGGGGGCTGCTGCTGAGCGTTCTCGGTCACCCGGTCAGTTTAGAGGGGTCACGCGGCGGTCCCGAAACCAGAATCTTCGATAACGGTTGCGGTCCGGCTCCCCACGGGGCGGCGGCGTCCCTCAGGATGTCGGGAACACATCAGCGTTTCCAGGGGGAGTCACACCATGAGCCACCAGCAGCCGGGCCCGTACGGGCAGCAGCCGCAGCAGCCCCAGCCGGGACCGTACGGCCAGCCGCAGCAGCCCCAGCAGCCACCCCAGCCCGGCTACGGCTATCCCCAGCAGGCCCCGCCGTCGGGCCCCTACGGCCAGCAGCCGCAGCCCGGCCCCTACGGCCAGGTCCCGCAGCAGGCGCCCTACGGGCAGGTGCCGCCCCCGCCGCCGCCCGGTTCAGGCGGCGGCAAGAAGGCCGCGATCGTCATCGGCGTCGTCGCCGTGGTCGCCGCGATCGGCGTCGGCGCGTACCTCGTCCTCGGCGGCGACAGCGGCGGCTCCTCCTCCGTGGCGGACGACGGCCCGCACAAGCTGTCCACGCCCGCCACGCTCCTCGGCGACTACGAGAAGCAGGAGGGCCGGAGCGGCGACGGCTTCAACTCCAGCGACATGGCCGCCGCCGAGAAGGCGGGCGTGAAGAACGCCAAGGACGTCAACGCCGCGTACCAGGCGGGCGACAAGAGCAATCCGCTGTCGCAGAAGGCCATCCAGTACATGGGCGTCTACGGCGAGATCGACGACCCGGGCAAGGTCGTCGACGGCATGTTCGCCAAGATCAAGAAGGACTCCGAGAAGAGCAGCACGGAGACGGGCGAGCTGGTCGGCCCCGTCAAGGACTTCAGCACGGACGACGCCGTCCTCAAGTGCCAGGAGTCGGTGATCAAGAACGACAACCCGACCGCCTCGGCCCCCAAGGAGATCCGGATGCCGGTCTGCATGTGGGGCGACCACAGCACCGTCGCCGTCGTGGTCCCGGTCCAGGTCGCCGACGCCATGGCGGGCAAGGTCTCGCTCGACGACGCCTCGGCCACCACGCTGAAGGTCCGCGAGGAAGTCCGCGTCAAGCTGTGACGGGCGACGGAGCGGGCCGCGGGAGGACCAGAGCCGTCATCGGTGCCGCCGTGGTCGTGGCCGCGGCGGCCGTGGGCGGGTACCTCCTCCTGTCCGGCACGGGCGACGACGGGGGCTCCGCCGTCCCCGACGACGGCGGGACGTACGAGCTGACGGCGCCCGCGACCGTGCTGGGCGGCGCGTACCGGAAGGTCGACTCACTCGGCGGCGTCACCGTCCGCAGCGGCGAGCTCAAGGGCATGGCGGCCCTGGGCGTCGCGCACCCCGAGGCGGTCACGGCCGTGTACCTCGCGGGCAGGGGCTCCCACCAGCGGATGCTCACGTACTCCGGTGTCCATGGCGAGGTCGACGACCCGGAGAAGGTCGTCGACGCCCTGTTCGCCGAGATGGAGCGCAGGGCGAAGGACCAGCCGGACGGTGCGACCCCCCTCGGCAGCCCCGAGGAGTTCACTCCGGACGGCTTCCGCGACGGCGTCATGAAGTGCCGCAGGTCCGAGCTGCGCACGGGCGGCACCGGCACCGCGGGAAGGGCGGACGGCACCTCGAAGACCTACCAGGACGCGATGTGCGTCTGGGGCGACCACAGCACCGTCGGCTACGTCTCCCCCACCGACCCCGCGGCCGCCGCCGACGGCAGGAACCCCTCCCTGGACGCCACCGCGAGGCTGACGGCCGACCTGCGCGCGGAGGTGCGGGGCGCGGCCGAGTAGCACCACGCCCGGACGCGCGAACGACGAAGGGGGCGCCCCGCGAACGGAATTCGCGGGGCGCCCCCTTGTCGCTTCATCGCTTCGCGCGTGCGGAAGTCACGCGGACTTCTGCTCCCCGGCACCCGGACCGCGCGCGTCACGCGGCACCAGCGTGGGGTTCACGTTCGAGCGGACGACGTCCGCCGTGATGACGACGCGGGCCACGTCCTTGCGGGACGGTACCTCGTACATCACCGACTGGAGGACCTCTTCCATGATGGCGCGCAGGCCGCGCGCGCCGGTCTGGCGCAGGATCGCCTGGTCCGCGATGGCCTCAAGCGCTTCGCGCTCGAAGTCCAGCTCCACGCCGTCGAGTTCGAACAGGCGCTGGTACTGCTTCACCAGGGCGTTGCGCGGCTCGACAAGGATCTGGAGCAGGGCCTCGCGGTCGAGGTTGTGGACCGAGGTGATCACGGGGAGGCGGCCGATGAACTCGGGGATCATCCCGAACTTCACCAGGTCCTCCGGCATGATGTCCTCGAACTGGTCCTTCTCCTCCATCTCGCGCTTGGAGCGGATGGTGGCACCGAAGCCGATGCCCTTGGCGCCCGCCCGCGACTCGATGATCTTCTCAAGGCCGGCGAAGGCGCCGCCCACGATGAAGAGCACGTTCGTCGTGTCGATCTGGATGAACTCCTGGTGGGGGTGCTTGCGGCCGCCCTGCGGCGGCACGGAGGCCGTGGTGCCCTCCAGGATCTTCAGCAGGGCCTGCTGGACGCCCTCACCCGAGACGTCGCGCGTGATCGAGGGGTTCTCGCTCTTGCGGGCCACCTTGTCGATCTCGTCGATGTAGATGATGCCCGTCTCGGCCTTCTTGACGTCGTAGTCAGCGGCCTGGATCAGCTTCAGGAGGATGTTCTCGACGTCCTCGCCGACATAGCCCGCCTCCGTCAGCGCGGTCGCGTCCGCGATGGCGAACGGGACGTTCAGCATGCGGGCGAGCGTCTGTGCGAGCAGCGTCTTGCCGGAGCCGGTCGGGCCGAGCAGAAGGATGTTGGACTTCGCGAGTTCGATCGCGTCGTCACGGCCCTGCGCGCCGCCGTTCTCACCGGCCTGGACGCGCTTGTAGTGGTTGTACACCGCTACCGAGAGGGCCTTCTTCGCGGGCTCCTGGCCCACCACGTAGCCCTCAAGGAATTCGTAGATCTCGCGAGGCTTGGGCAGTTCCTCCCAGCGGACCTCGCTCGTCTCCGCGAGCTCTTCCTCGATGATCTCGTTACAGAGGTCGATGCACTCGTCGCAGATGTACACACCGGGGCCTGCGATGAGCTTCTTGACCTGCTTCTGACTCTTTCCGCAGAACGAGCACTTGAGCAGATCGCCGCCGTCACCGATGCGTGCCACGAGGTGCTTCCCCTTCGCCTGGGAGACGCCACGTTCAGCGGCTCCTGGTGCCTCATATCCGACGGTACCTTGCCGGAGGCCCCGTACGGGCCCCCCTTGGCACGGTTCACTTCGACGCGGGGTCTTCGGCGAACCATGCCAAGGAGCGGCAGATGCTACAGCGCCGCGTCAGGCGACCGCGGCATTGTTCATCTTCCGGGTGGAGATGATCTGGTCGACGAGGCCGTACGAGAGCGCGTCCTCGGCCGTGAGGATCTTGTCGCGCTCGATGTCGTCGCGGATCTTCTCGATCGGCGTCGTGGAGTGCTTGGCCAGCATCTCCTCCAGCTGCGAGCGCATCCGGAGGATCTCGTTGGCGGCGATCTCCAGGTCGGAGACCTGGCCGCGGCCGGTCTCGCTGTAGGGCTGGTGGATCAGGACGCGGGCGTTCGGCAGCGCCATGCGCTTGCCCGGCGTACCGGCCGCGAGCAGGACGGCGGCGGCCGAGGCGGCCTGGCCCATGCACACGGTCTGCACGTCCGGCTTCACGAACTGCATCGTGTCGTAGATGGCCGTGAGGGCCGTGAACGAGCCGCCGGGGCTGTTGATGTAGATCGAGATGTCGCGGTCCGGGTCCATCGACTCCAGGCACAGGAGCTGCGCCATGACGTCGTTGGCCGAGGCGTCGTCGATCTGCACGCCGAGGAAGATCACGCGCTCCTCGAAGAGCTTCGCGTACGGGTCGTACTCGCGCACGCCCTGCGAGGTGCGCTCGACGAAGCGCGGGATCACATAGCGGGACTCGGCGCGGGCGCCGGTGAACTCGGCCTGCGCGCCCTGGGTGTACTCGGCCTTGGTGCGCTCGTAGAGGCCGCTGCCGGGGAAGTTGTTCATCTCTCTTGGTCTCCTGAGGAGCGAGGGCTGAGGTTTCGGCTGGGAGGGCTTGAGGGGATGCCTCAGGCTCCCGTGCCGCCCCCGCCCGGCATGCCGGCGGCGGTGGGCATGATGTCGTCGATGAGGCCGTACTCCTTGGCCTCCTGCGGGTCGAACCAGCGGTCGCGGTCCGAGTCGCGGGTGATCTGCTCGACGGTCTGGCCGGTGTGGTGAGCGGTCAGCTCGGCCATGCGGCGCTTGGTGTGCAGCAGACGCTCGGCGTGGATCTTGATGTCCGACGCGGAGCCCGCCAGGCCCGCCGAGGGCTGGTGGATCAGGATCTCGGCGTTCGGCAGGGCGAAGCGCTTGCCGGGCGTACCCGCGCTGAGCAGGAACTGGCCCATCGAGGCCGCCATGCCCATCGCGATCGTCACGACGTCGTTCTTGATGTACTGCATGGTGTCGTAGACCGCCATGCCGGCCGTGATCGAGCCGCCGGGGCTGTTGATGTAGAGGAAGATGTCCTTGTCCGGCTCTGCGGCAAGGAGCAGAAGCTGCGCAGTGATCTTGTTGGCGATGTCGTCGTCCACGGCCTGGCCGAGGAAGATGATCCGCTCGCCGAGCAGCCGGTTGTAGACCTGGTCGCCGAGGCCACCACCGATGGAGGGGTCGCCGGCGGCGGAGGGCATCAGATTCGTCACGTATCCACCTGCTCGTCTTACGACGGCGCCGGGCCGTCTCACGTCTTCAGCTGGGGCTGGGACCCCGCGTGCTCGCCGCTCCGGGGCGGCTCCGGGGACTCCCCTGCCCTCGTATTCATGGACCCTAACGCGCGGGCCCCTCCGGGGAATCCCGCAGAGGGAACTGTTCGCTGTGAGCGCAGGTCGTGCCCCGTCAGGGGCGCGGGGAACTGCGCGGCCCGCCCGCCACGGGCCGCACCCGCCGTGGGACGGCCTGTGGCAGCCGCGCCCGCGGCTTGTGGGGGTTGCTCGCGCCGTTCCCCGCGCCCCTGACGGGGCACGACACAGGGCCCCCGGGGAAACCAGCTCCCCGGGGGCCCTGCGTGGCGTCAGAGGCGCGAGGCCGCTCAGGCCTCGGTCTTCTCCTCGGCGGGGGCGTCCGCGGCGTCGGTCTGCTCGCCCTCGGCGGCAGCCGTCTCGTCCTCGTCGTCGAGGTCCACGACCTCGCCGTTGGTGTCCTTGACCGTGGCGGCCTCGACGACGACCGCGAGGGCCTTGCCGCGGGCGACCTCGCCGACCAGCATCGGGACCTGGCCGCCCTCGACGACGGCCTGAGCGAACTGGTCGGGGGACATGCCGGAGGACTGCGCGCGACGCATGAGGTGCTCGGTGAGCTCCTCCTGGTTCACGTTCAGCTTCTCCTTGTTGACGAGCTCGTCGAGGACGAACTGCGTCTTGATGCCCTTCTCGGCCTGCTCCTTGGTCTCGGCGTCGAACTCCTCGCGGGACTTGCCCTGGATCTCCAGGTACTTGTCCAGGTCGAGGCCCATCTGGCCGAGCTGGTGGTGCTCGAGGTTGTGCGTGCGGGTCTGGATCTCGTCCGCGAGGAGCTTCTCGGGCACGGGGACCTCGACCAGCTCGAGCAGCTTCTCCAGGACGCGCTCCTGGGCCTGCGTCGCCTGGTCGTACTGCTTCATGTTCTCGAGGCGCTTGCGGCTGTCGGCCTTCAGCTCGTCGAGGGTGTCGAACTCGGAGGCGAGCTGCGCGAAGTCGTCGTCCAGCTCCGGCAGTTCGCGCTTGGCGACCTGGGTGACCTTGACGGTGACCTCGGACTCCTTGCCCGCGGCGGAGCCGCCCTTGAGCTCGGAGGTGAAGGTGGCCTCGCCACCGGCCTCCAGGCCCTTGACGGCCTCGTCGATGCCCTCGAGGAGCTCGCCGGAGCCGATGGTGTAGGAGACGCCGGACGCGACGCCGTCCTCCAGGACCTCGCCCTCGACCTTGGCCTCCAGGTCGATCGTCACGACGTCGCCGTCCTCGGCGGCACGCTCGACCGGCGAGGTGGACGCGAAGCGCTCACGGAGCTCCTCGACGGCCTTGTCGACGTCCTCGTCGCTGACCTCGACGGCGTCGACCTCGACCTCGATGCCGGAGTAGTCCGGGATCTCGATCGCGGGACGGACGTCGACCTCGGCGGTGAAGTTGAGGGTCTCGTTGTCCTTCAGCTCGGTGATGTCCACCTCGGGCTGGCCCAGGACGTTGAGCTCGGCCTCGTTCACGGCCTCGGTGTAGAACTTCGGGAGCGCGTCGTTGACGGCCTCTTCGAGGACGGCGCCACGGCCGAACCGCTGGTCGATGACGCGGGCCGGGATCTTGCCCTTGCGGAAGCCCTTCACCGTGACCTGCTGGTTGATCTTCTTGTAGGCCGCGTCGAGGCTGTCCTTGAGCTCCTCGAAGGGCACCTCAACAGTGAGCCGAACCCGGGTCGGGTTCAGGGTCTCCACGGCGCTCTTCACGGTTCGGTCTCCTTGGGGCTGACTTCTTGGGATTGAGCCCGGCTCAGAGACACACGGGCACACAGCTTGCATAGTAACGGCAAGCGGGAGCCGACCCACAATGCGACCTTGCGAGGAAGATCGTGCTGGTCGGGGTGGCGGGATTTGAACCCACGGCCTTCCGCTCCCAAAGCGGACGCGCTACCAAGCTGCGCCACACCCCGTCGGTGCGACACGTAGGGTACATGCCCACAGGCAGTGCGGCCCCTCGGATACGAGGGGGTCCTGGAGGG
>NZ_JASKYR010000192.1:0-12406 GCF_041028215.1 Streptomyces flavofungini | reverse complement strand
GGCTGCGGCTGCTCGTCCGGGTCCTCCGCGTCCAGCAACTGCACCCCCCCCCCCCCCCCCCCCCCCCCCCCCCCCCCCCCCCCCCCCCCCCCCCCCCCCCCCCCCCCCCGGCGTCGAGGGCCCCGCGCCGACGGGTCCCGCGCCGGAACCCTGCGCCGGGGTGTCCCCGGAGGCTCCGGCCCCGCCGCTCCCTGCGCTTCCGCCGCTCCCGCCCCCGGGCACCGCGTCCTCCGGTCCCGTGGCCCCCGCGCCGCCCGGCTGCGGCTGCTCGTCCGGGTCCTCCGCGTCCAGCAACTGCACCGCGTGCCGCCCCAGTTGCGCGACCAGCGCACCCGGCAGCCACGGGTCCAGCGTGCGGCCCCCCTCGCTCAGCGTGTCCTGCGCGCCCGTGCGCTCCAGGACCTCGTCGAGGGAGGGGCGGTCCGCCGGGTCCTTGCGCAGACAGGCGGCGATCAGCTCGGCGAGGCTCTCGGGGAGCCCCTCCAGATCCGGCTCCTCCTGCGCGATGCGGAACATCAGCGCGTGCACCCCGCTGTTGGCCGTGCCGAAGGGCAGCGCGCCCGAAGCCGCGTACGCCAGCACGGAGCCGAGGCAGAAGACGTCGCAGGCCGGGGTGATGCGGTCGCCGCGCACCTGCTCGGGCGCCATGAAGCCGGGCGAGCCGACGAGCGCGCCGGTGCGGGTCAGACCGCCGTCGGTGACCGTCTCCAGGGCGCGCGCGATGCCGAAGTCGATGACGCGCGGGCCGTCGATGGTGACCAGGACGTTCGACGGCTTGAGGTCGCGGTGGACGATGCCCGCCGCGTGGATGTCCTTGAGCGCGTTGGCGAGACCGGCCGCGAGGATGTTCACCGACCGCTCGGGCAGCGGGCCGTGGCCGTGCGAGACGACGCTCTGCAAGGAGGGCCCCGCCACATATCCCGTGGCCACCCACGGGATGACCGCCTCGGTGTCGGCGTCGAGGACCGGCGCCGTCCAGGCCCCGCCGACCCGCCGCGCGGCCTGCACCTCCTGCCGGAAGCGGTTCCTGAACTCGTCCTGCTCGGCGAGCTCCTGACGGACCAGTTTGACCGCGACCGTGCGGCCCCTGCCGGACCGCGCGAGGAACACCTGTCCCATGCCGCCCGCTCCGAGCCGCGCAAGCAGCCGATAGGCCCCGATGCGCTGCGGATCTCCGGGCCCGAGCTTCTCCATCGCCGCACCTACCTCCCCCATTGGTGTGCAACAGAGTGAGGATAGTGCGCGGGTGCGACAGCGCGGGCCCCACCGCTCTCTACGGTTCCGTAACGGGTTCCGCATCCGGGTCGGACAGCGCGTCCAGCACCTCGGACAAGCGTTCCAACACCCGTACCGTTTCAACGAATTCGCGCTCGCCGAGCACCGCCGAGAGCCGTCCCGCGAGTTCCGCGTGCCCCGGTTCGATCCTCGCGACGGCGGCTCTGCCCGCGTCCGTCGGGCGCAGCAGCTTGGCGCGGCGGTGCGCAGGATTCGGCACGTACTCGGCGAGGCCGTCGCGCACCAGGAGATCGGCCACGCGCTGCACGCTCTGCCGGGTGATGCCCATCGCGCGGCCGATGCCCGCCACCGGCAGCGGTTCGCGCAGGACCGCGCCGAGCACCTGCCACCAGGCGGCGGTGAGCCCCGCGGGCCTGGCCAGCTCCTCGGAGCGCGCGAGGAACTGGCCGTTGAGCCGGAAGACGGTGAGGGCCGCACGACTGAGCAGGTCCTGCCGGGTCCGGCGCGCCAGGTCGTCCGGGCCGGTCGGGCCGTCCGGGCTGGTCGAGCCGGGGGTGCCGGTCGGGTCGGGGGTGCCGACCGGACCGGGGCCTCCGGACGAGTCGTTCGCGTCGCTCATCTTCCGTCTCCCGCCTAGCTGTTCAGCGTCTCGAAGGCCGCCGGGTCCGAGTCGTGGAAGAGGCGGTACCAGGCGTCGAGCTTCTCGGGGCCGAAGACGTCACCGAGCCGCCCGAAGATCTCCCGGGCGAACGCGACCGGCTCGGTCGGTCCCGCCGTGACCAGGTCGCCGTCGGTGACCGCGTCCGCCTCCACGTACCGCTCGCCTCCCCGGTAGCCGCTCGCGGCCAGGTACATCGCCGCCGCGCTGGTGTGCGCCCGGTCGTCGAGCAGTCCCTCGCGGGCGATGCCGGATGTGGCCCCGCAGATGGCGCCGACCGGCACCCCGGCGTCCAGGAAGGCGCGGGCGGCGCGTGCGAAGGGCGCCAGGTCGTCGCCGGTGTCCCAGAGGTCGGCGCCCGGCAGGATCAGCAGCGCGCTGTCCTCGGGGCGCAGGTCGGCGAGCGGGAGCGCGGGCTGTACGCGCAGGCCACCGAGGGAGGTCACGGGCTCGGTCGAGGGGCCGACGGTGCGGATCTCGTACCCGGACCGGGCGAGCCACGCCGTGGTGTGGCCGGTCTCCCAGTCGGCGAAGGTGTCGTAGACGGCAAGGTGCACGGGCTTGCGGGACATGGGGTCCTCCGTGAGGCGGATACCGCTGCGGCTCATGACGTCGTACGTAAGCATGCTGTCAAAAAGGCAGCATACTGCCAATGCTTGCCGCTGCCGGAGACCCCTCTTCGTTAACGTCCACCAGGGGCGCCCTTAACCCGCGCGTCCCTAGCGTCCCGGGCATGGACAGCACACTGACCCACCGCGAGGAGACCGCCCCCTCGCCGTCCTCGAAGTCCGTTTCAGGCAATCGGAACCTTCGGGAAGGGTAAAGGAGTTCTCAAGTAGGACGACCAAGTAGGACGACCTTCCGACGCACCCCCCAGGCACCACGAGGACGCACGACCCGGACCCGCACGCTCACCCCCAGCCATCCCAAGGAGACCGTGTGAACCCCGCCGTACGCGCCATAGGCCGCGCCGCACTCGCCGCGCACCCCATCGCGCTTGACGAGGTGAACGCCCGGGCGGAACTGCTCGCCCGCTTCGACAACAGCTATCTCGTGCCCGTCGACGTCTTCGACGACCTCGCGGCCCTGCTGACCGACCCCCGGCGGGCCGGTGGCCCCTTCCGGGCGCTCAGCATCGGCGGAAAGCGCTGGTTCCGGTACCACTCGACGTACTACGACACCCCCGGGCTGCTCACCTTCCACGACCACCGGCAGGGCCGCCGCCTGCGGTACCGCATCCGCGAGCGGGTCTACCGGGACAGCGGTGAGCGGCAGTTCGAGATCAAGCTCAAGAGCGGCCGGGGCGAGACCGTCAAGCACCGGCAGCGCCTCGAAGGCGACGACCACGCCCTCGACGAGGCGCGGCGGGGCTTCCTCGCCGGGGTGCTGCGCGGGTCGTATGGAGTGGAGGCCCCGGACGGCCTCACCCCGTCCCTGGTCACCGACTATCAGCGGGCGACCCTCGTGGCCGACGGCCAGCGCATCACGTGCGACGCGGGCCTTGTCGTACGCGACACCGCGACCGGCAGGACCGCCGAGGCCGACTCCGGGCTCGTGCTCGTCGAGACGAAGACCAGGGGCCATCTCACCGAGGCCGACCGGGTGCTGCACCGCTTCGGCGTGCGCGCGGCCGACTTCACCAAGTACTGCGGGGGGTACGCGGCGGTCCGCCCCGAGCTGGGCATCAACAAGTGGGCACGGTCGGTCCGGACGGCCTTTCCGCGCGGGGTGCGGGCGGGAACGTCAGGATGACCTCGGCCCCGGCGTCCGTGCTCGCCGCCCCGAAGCGGCCCCGCGCCTCCTCGGCCGTGCGGCGGGCGATGTCCAGGCCGAGCCCGGTGGAGCCGGCGCCACTGGTGCCCCGGCCGGGGGAGGCGTGGCCCGGAAAACCCGGACCCTCGTCGCGGACGGACAGCTCCGCCCCGCCCCCGGAGGTGGTGCGTACGGAGACGTGAAAGGCGGTTCCCTGCGGGGTGTGGTCGAGGACGTTGCCGATCAAGGCGTCCAGAGCCGCGGCCAGTTCATCGCCGGGCACCGGCACCGGGACCTCGTGCTCCGGGGCCGTGACACCGCAGTGCCGCCCCTGGTCCTCGGCCAGCGGGGCCCAGAAGGCGGCCCGTTCGCGGGCCACCGCCGCCAGATCGGCGCGCGGTGACTCGCGCAGGGGGCGCCTGGCCCGGCGGATCACGTCGTCGACGCTGCGTTCGAGCGCGATGACGTCGGCGGCGATGCGGCCCGCCTCCTCGGTGTCGCGCAGGGACTCGGCGTCCAGGCGCAGGGCGGCCACCGGGGTGCGCAGGCGGTGGGCCAGGTCGGCGGCGTTCTCGCGCTCGGCGGTGAGGAGCGCGTCGATGCGGCCCGCCAGGCGGTTCAGCTCGCCCGCGATCAGACGCAGCTCGGGCGGCCCCTCGGGGGTGGCGCGGGCGGTCAGGTCTCCGGCGGCGAGCCGGTCCGCCGTACGGGCGAGACGGCGCGTGGCGCCGACGAGGCGCGCCCCGAGCCGGTCGGCGAGCAGCAGCCCGACGAGGACGAGGCCCACGCCGATGCCCGCGAGGACGAGCCAGGAGGCGAGCGTCCCGGCGTACAACTGGTGCTCGTTGAGCGTTACTTGGACGACGGCGGTGCCGTCCTTCGCGCCCTGCACGGGGACGAGCACAAGGCGTCCGCCGGACGCGGGCTCGTAGGTGAAGGCGCGGCCCGTCCGCGCGAGGCGCACGGGATCGGTGGCGGCCGGATTCCCGGTGCCGCGCGGCCCGATGACGGAACCGTCGGCCAGGACGAGGGAGGTCGCGGGCAGGTCCTTGCCGTTGACGCTCTCCACCGTCTGCTCGGCGGTCTCCCGCTCGTCGGCGGTGGCCAGCGAGGGCCCGAGGGCGTGCGCGACCCACTGGGCCCGTGCGGTCGCCTCGGCCGTGGCGCGGTCGGCGGCGTGGGAGCGGGTCAGCAGGGTGAGGGGGACGAGCAGCGCGGTCAGGACCAGGGCGGTGGTGGCGGCGGTGAGGAGGAGCAGACTGCGGCGCATCAGGGGGTGTCCCGCGCGTCCTCAGGTGCCGTCCGGGGGGCTTCCGGCGCGGTCAGTCTGACGCCCACGGTTCGTACGGTGTGCAGATAGCGCGGGTGCTGTGCGGTCTCGCCGAGCTTGCGGCGGAGCCAGGAGAGATGGACGTCCACCGTCTTGTCGGCGCCGCCGAGCGGCTGCTGCCAGACCTCGGCGAGCAGTTCGCGCCGGGAGACGACCTGGCCGGGCCTGCGGGCGAGATAGGCGAGCAGATCGAACTCGCGGGGCGTCAGCTCGACCCGGTCGCCGCCCAGGGTGACGGTGCGGGAGGCCGTGTCGACGGTCAGCTCCGCGACGCGCAAGGGCTCCTCGGTCCCACCCGCGCCGAGACGCCGCAGCACCGCCTTGATCCGCGCGTCGAGCTGGGCGGCGCCGAACGGCTTGACGATGTAGTCGTCCGCGCCGTCCTCCAGGACCGCGACCATCTCCGGCTCGTCGTCGCGGGCCGTCGCCACGATCACCGGCACGTCGCTGACCGCGCGCAGCATCCTCAGCACCTGCGTCCCGTCCACGTCGGGCAGCCCCAGATCGAGGACGACCAGGTCGGGTCTGCTGGTCATCGCGGCGTCGAGCCCCGCCATGCCGCTCGGCGCGGTCGCCACGGCGTGCCCCTTGTCGCGCAGGGCCCGTACCAGGGCGCCACGGAGCTGGGGGTCGTCCTCGACGACGAGAAGATGGGCCATACAACCACCGTAGCCAGGGCCTTGACCCGGGCTGTGACCGGGCGTTGGCAGACCATGCTGCACAGTGGCGTGATGAGGAAGTGGCGGAGCGCCGTGGTGACGGCGGCATGGGTGGCCGTGGGCACGGCGGCGGGGGCGCTCGGCGCCTGGCAGCTCGCCAGTGCGGACGGCGGGGACGGGGCCGCGCACAGCAGGCCGCTCGACGAGGCGGCGGTGCGCGCGGCGTTGGCGCGGGCGTCGGCTTCGGGGGCGGCGTCCGGCGACGCGGCGACGGGCGGTACGGGAGCCCCGTCGGCGTCCGGCGGCGCGTCCCCCCGCCCGGCGGGAGAGCCGTCGGAGCCGCAGCGGCCTTCCAAGCCGCAGCAGCCGCAGCAGCCGCAGCAGCCGTCGCGGCCGAAGCAGCCCTCGGAGCCGACCGGGACGCCCGAGCGCTCCACCGTCCGTTTCACGGGCGGCTCGGCGACCGTGGAGTGCCGCCCCGACGGCACCGTCCGCCTCGTCTCCTGGAGCCCCGCCGACGGCTTCCACATCGACGACGACGTGGTGCGCGGCCCCGCGGCGGTGGCCCGCCTGGAGGCGGAACCGGGCGACGACGAACAGGACGACCTGCCCTACGAGATCCGCTGCACGGCGGACGGCCCGCGGGCGCGCGTGGTGCCGGACGCGGACGACGACTGAGGATGCCGGACGCGGACGAGGACCGAGGGCGGCGCGTACGCGGACGACGACCGAGGGTACGTACGCGGTCCGATGACCGCCCATACGACACTCTGTCGGGTTCCGCCCGCTCCGCCAGACAGGACGCCCATGTCGTGTCCACTCCGCGGACATCTACCCTCGCCCTCATGACCCCTCAGCCGAATCCCCAGGTCGGCGCCGCCGTGAAGGCCGCGGACCGCGCACATGTCTTCCACTCCTGGTCCGCTCAGGAACTCATCGACCCCCCGGCCATCGCCGGTGCCGAGGGCTCCCGCTTCTGGGACTACGACGGCAACCGCTACCTCGACTTCACCAGCGGCCTCGTCTTCACCAACATCGGGTACCAGCACCCGAAGGTCGTCGCCGCGATCCAGGAGCAGGCCGCGACGATGACCACGTTCGCGCCCGCCTACGCCGTGGAGGCCCGCTCGGAGGCCGCACGCCTCATCGCCGAGCGGACCCCCGGCGACCTGGACAAGATCTTCTTCACCAACGGCGGCGCCGACGCCGTCGAGCACGCCGTCCGGATGGCCCGGCTGCACACGGGCCGCCCGAAGGTCCTCTCCGCGTACCGCTCGTACCACGGCGGCACCGAGCAGGCCATCAACATCACCGGTGACCCGCGCCGCTGGGCCTCCGACAGCGGCTCGGCGGGCGTGGTCCGCTTCTGGGCGCCGTTCCTCTACCGCTCCCGTTTCTACGCGGAGAACGAGGCGCAGGAGTGCGAGCGGGCCCTGCGGCACCTTGAGGACACGATCGCCTTCGAGGGCCCGCAGACGGTGGCGGCGATCATCCTGGAGACGATCCCCGGCACGGCGGGCATCATGGTCCCGCCGCCCGGCTACCTCGCCGGGGTCCGCGAGATCTGCGACCGCCACGGGATCGTCTTCATCCTGGACGAGGTCATGGCGGGCTTCGGGCGGACCGGCGAGTGGTTCGCCGTGGACCACTTCGAAGGGGTCGTGCCGGACCTGATGACCTTCGCCAAAGGGGTCAACTCCGGCTATGTGCCGCTGGGCGGCGTCGCGATCTCCGCCGCCGTGGCGGAGACCTTCGCGCGGCGGCCCTACCCGGGCGGGCTCACGTACTCGGGGCACCCGCTGGCCTGCGCGGCGGCGGTCGCCACGATCCGGGTGATGGCGGAGGAGGGCATCGTCGAGCAGGCGGCCCGCCTCGGCGCGGACGTCATCGGCCCCGGCCTCGCGGAGCTGGCCGAGCGCCACCCGAGCGTCGGCGAGGTGCGCGGCGTGGGCATGTTCTGGGCCCTTGAGCTGGTGAAGAACAGGGAGACGCGGGAGCCGCTGGTCCCCTACAACGCCACGGGAGAGGCGAACGCCCCCATGGCGGCGTTCGGCGCGGCGGCCAAGAAGCGCGGCCTGTGGCCCTTCATCAACATGAACCGCACGCATGTGGTGCCCCCCTGCAACATCACGGAAGCCGACGCGAAGGAGGGCCTCGCGGCCCTGGACGAGGCCCTGACGGAGGCCGACGCCCACACGCGCTGACCCCCCACCCGGGGGCCGGGCCGCACCGGCCCCCGGCACATCTCCCGACGCCTCGGCCCCCGCGCGTGGCAGCGGTGGCCCGCGGCACCGCGGAACCGCCCCGGCGCGCGTCACCGCGTAGTCTGACGTGCTCGAAAGCAATCCGAGCGTGTCAGGCGCGTCGGAGGAGACCACGCCGTGAGGACCGGGCGGGCGGGCACGCCAGGACCGGTCAGGCGCCCACGCCAGGGGGAGGCCCCACCCATGCCCGGAAGCGAAGGCCCCGCCGTCATCCGCAGCACGCTGCGCCAGCAGATCGCCGACGCCCTCCGCGACGAGGTGCTCGGCGGCAGACTGGAGCCGGGCCAGGAGTTCACGGTCAAGGAGATCGCGGAGCAGTACGGGGTCTCCGCGACCCCCGTCCGCGAGGCCCTGGTCAACCTCACGGCCCAGGGCCTGCTCGACGCCGACCAGCACCGCGGCTACCGCGTGCACGAGCACACCCTCGCCGACTACCGGGCCATGCTGGAGGCCCGCGGCCTGATCGCGGACGGCATCTTCCGCGACCTGGCGGAGAACGGCTCGCCCCACCTGAGCACGCGCGACGCCCTGGTCTCGGTGCGCCGCCGCGGCGAGGAGGCGGCCCGCGCCGCCTGCGCGGGCGACCTGAACGTCCTGATCGGCTACGACCTCCGCTTCTGGCGCGAGCTGAGCGCGCTCTTCGGCAACCCCTACCTCTCCGAGTTCCTGCACCGCATGCGCGTGAAGTCCTGGGCCTGCGCCGTCACCCACCTGCGCCGCTGGAGCGAGACCGAGGGCGGCGACCTGCGCGGCGCCCTCTGGTCGCGGCACACCGAACTGGTCGACGCCCTGGTCCGCGACGACCCCCGCGCCGCCCACGAGATCGTCGCCGAGTACAACGCGCACTCCTTCGCCCTGATCGAACGGCTGGCCGCGACATGAGCGTCGACCTGTCGGTCGTGATCCCCGCGTACAACGAGGAACAGCGGCTCGGGCCCACCCTGGACGCGATCCGGGACCACCTGGAAGCCACCTGCCGCGGCGAGTGGGAGCTGATCGTCGTCGACGACGGCTCCACCGACCGCACCGCGGAGATCGCCGAGGAGACGGCCGCCGCCGACCACCGCGTCCTGCTCCTGAGCGGCGACCGCAACCGCGGCAAGGGCCACGCCCTGCGCGAGGGCGTCCTCGCCTCCTACGGCCGCCGCGTCCTGGTCACCGACGCCGATCTCGCCGCGCCCATCGAGGAGCTCGACCACCTCGACAAGGCGCTGACCGACGGCCACACGGCCGCGATCGGCTCCCGCGCGCGCCCCGGCGCCACCATCGGCGCCCACCAGCACCGCCTGCGCGAGTTCCTCGGGCGTACCGGCAACTACCTCATACGCTCGGTCGCCGTCCCGGGCATCCGCGACACCCAGTGCGGATTCAAGCTCTTCGACGGCGACCGCGCCCGCGAGGCCTTCGCCGCGTCCCGGCTGCGCGGCTGGGGCATAGACGTCGAGATACTCCAGTACTTCCGCCGGGCGGGCTGGCCCGTCGCCGAGGTCCCGGTGCGCTGGTCCCACCAGGAGGGCTCCAAGGTCCGCCCGCTGGACTACGTACGGGTCCTCGCCGAGCTGACCGCCCTCAAGGCCCGCACGCTCCGCCGCGCGGACGTCCTCGCGGCCCTGCTCTTCCTGGTGATGGCGGTCGCGCTGTACGCCCAGCGCTGGATCGCGCCCGGCTCCCGCTACATCCCGGACGCGCTCCAGGACCAGAACCAGTGGGAGTGGTTCTTCGCTGTGACGGCCGACAACGTCCGCCACCTGCACAATCCCCTCTTCACCGACCTCCAGAACTTCCCCGACGGCGTGAACCTCATGGCCAACACGGTCATGCTCGGCCTCTCCGTCCCGCTGGCCCCCGTGACCTGGCTGCTCGGCCCCGCGGTCGCCCTGAACGTGGCGATGACCGGCGGCCTCGCCGCCACCGCGTTCGCCTGGTACCGGCTCATCGCCAAGCGGCTCGTACGGCACCGGGGCGCGGCGGCCGTCGGCGGGGCGCTCGCCGCCTTCGCGCCGCCGATGATCAGCCACGCCAACGCCCACCCCAACTTCATCGTCCTGTTCATGATCCCGCTGATCATCGACAGGGCGCTGCGGCTCGGCGAGGGCACCCGTGTCGTACGGGACGGGGTCGTCCTCGGGCTCTTCACGACGTACCAGATCTTTCTGGGCGAGGAGCCGCTGCTGCTCGCCGTGCTCGGCACGCTGCTGTTCGCCGCCGGGTACGCGGTCGCCCGGCCCGATGTGGCGCGGACCGCCTGGCGCCCGCTTCTGCGCGGCACCGGCATCGCCCTCGCGGTCACCCTGCCGCTGGTCGCGTTCCCCCTCTACTGGCAGTTCTTCGGGCCGCAGAGCTACCGAAGCGTCCTGCACGGCGACAACGCGGGCAACTCCCCCCTCGCCTTCGTCTCCTTCGCCGAGCGCTCCCTCGCGGGCAGCGAGCGGAGCGTCGAGGGGCTCGCGATGAACCCCACCGAGCACAACGCCTTCTACGGCTGGCCGCTGCTGCTGCTCGCCTTCGCGGTCGTCGTACGGCTCTGGGACCGCGCGGTGGTCAAGGCGCTCGCCGTCACGGCGGCCGGGGCGGCGCTCCTGTCGCTCGGGCGGGAGTTCCGTGTCCCGCTGACCGGGGCCGAGCTGCCGGGTCCGTGGGCGCTGCTCGCCGACCGCCCGCTCTTCGAGTCCGTCATCGAGTCGCGCGTCGCGATGGTGTGCGCCCCCGTGCTCGGCATGCTGCTCGCCCTGGCCCTCGGCCGCCTGCGGTGGGCGCGACGGCGGCGGGCGGTCGCGGGCGTGGGCGCCGTCGGGCTCGCGCTGCTGCCGATCGTGCCCGTGCCGCTCGACGCCGTGGACCGGATCGACGTACCGCCCTTCATCGCGGACGGCACCTGGCGCCGGTACCTGGGGGAGGACGAGACGCTCGTGCCGATTCCGGTGCCGGACCCCGCCAACGCCGAGGGGCTGCACTGGCAGACCACGGCGGACCTCGGCTTCCGCCTCCCCGGCGGCTACTTCAACGGGCCCTGGGGCCCGGACCGCGTCGGCATCTACGGGCCCCCGCCGCGCGCCACCTCCACCCTGCTGCGCGATGTGAGCGACTCGGGCCGCAACCCGCAGATCACCCCCGCCGTGCGCGCGGCGGCCCGCGAGGACCTCGCGTTCTGGAAGGCGGGCGTCCTCGTCCTTGCCCCGCAGTGGAACGACGGCCAGTTGCGCACCGCCGTGGAGAAGCTGGTCGGCAGCCGGGCGAAGTGGGTCGGCGGTGCCTGGGTATGGGATCTGCACAAGGGCAGCTAGGGAGCCGGGGCGCGACTACGCTGCCCCCACGCGCGCGAGGCACCGCACACCACCTCGCATGACCCGAGGAGTCCTACTTGGCCTGTGACCTCTGGCTGGTCCCGCTCGTCGATGTGTTGTGCCACAGCCCCGACAACCCCTTCGCCGAAGAGCTCGCCGTCTACGACAAGGCGCTGCACGAGGCCGGTCACCCGGCCGTCCCGGTCTTCTCGTACATGCCGGGTCTCTCCGGCGACGTGGCACCGGTCGCCGGATTCGACTACGACGCGCTGCACTTCCTGCGCCGCGCCTACCTGCTCCAGATCTGCGGCCTCGAGGTCACGCCGGTCGACGAGCTGGGCGGCGACTACGAACAGCTCCTGGAGATGTTCGACGCCACCGCCCAGCAGTCACACCTGGTCTGGCACTACGACCACGCGGGCGCGTACGTCCCCGTGGACTTCCCCGCGCCGCTCTCCAACGACGAGCTGCTCGCCGGGGGCGGCCCGCTGGGCTCCTCGCAGGCGCTCCTGCGCGAGCTGGAGTACGTGGCGCCCGCGATCGGCATAGACCCGGCGAACCCCCCGCTGGCCCCGAGGCCCCCGGCGGCACCGACGTCCCTGGAGGAACCGGCGGCCCAGCCCCCGCCGGACGAGAGCCCCTTCGCCCGCGAACGTCACGTCTGGCTCGGCCTGCACGCGGCCACCACCCGGAGCCTGGCCCAGGGCTCGATGATCATCTACAGCTAGGCCCGCCAGGCCCCTGGCCTTCCGGTGTCACCGGGGCTCCGGCGGGCSYDGCCGGGGCATGWTGGGCCGCGCCCCCGGCGGCAGGGGAAACCGCCCCGGGGGCAGCGGAGCCTCGCCCCGGGCGGGCCCGGGCACCATCGCCTGCATGCCCAGCGGCACGGGCCCCGCCCGGAACTCCACCATCCAGTCGGACGTCTCCGCCCTGACCAGCTCGGTCACGTCCTCGGAGAACTTCCGCAGCACCAGCAGACACCGCTCGGCGGCCTCACCCGCCGTCCCCTCGGTGGGCCCGAGCACCTCGCGGACGCTCTCCGACGCCCAGTCGAACTGGAGTGCCTGGAGCCGCCGCTGCACGGCCTGAGCGGTGGCGACGTCCCGCATCCACCCGGAGGTGAGCCCGAAGAACCGGTCGCACCCGACACACGCCACCCCGCCGAGCAGCGCGACGAACCCCCAGGTGGCCACGCCCGGCACGGCCCCGGCCAGGTCGAGGAG
>NZ_JASKYR010000191.1:0-11590 GCF_041028215.1 Streptomyces flavofungini | reverse complement strand
CGSYMCGAGSSGCYGGCGCGCYRGCSSCTCGKRSGCGGGGCCGCTCCCCCGGCACCCCGCTCCTCGGCAGCTCACTGCGGACGAGCGTCAGCTCCCGTACGGTCCAGGGCGTGCCCCGGAAGGAGTCAAGGGCGTCGGCGTACGGGCCGAGCCCCGGCACTCCCCGGCCGCGCGCCAGCGTGAGGTGCGGGCGGTAGGCCCGGTGCTCCTCGACCGCGAGGCCCGCCTTGCGCGCCGCCGCCTCCGTGCGTCCGGCGAGGAGCCGCAGCGCGGCCACGTCCCCCGTCGCGCGCGCCCACAGCGCCCGGTCCCCGAAGTGGCCGCCGCCGCTCAGGGCCAGGGAGAACGGGGATGTGCGGTGCGCGGCCCGTGCCAGGCGCGCGGTGAGGCCGGGGAGGACCGGCTCCGCCACCTCGGCCAGGAACGTCAGCGTGAAGTGCCAGCCCCCGGAGGCCGTCCACCGCAGGTCGTCCGCGCCGGGCAGCTCGCGCAACGCGGCTGCCGCCGATGCCAGTTCGGCGCTCGCGGCGTCCGGCGGGATGACGGCGGCGAAGAGTCTCATGCCGGTGATTCTCCCTGGACCGGGCGGCCCGTACTGCCTAGCCTCCGTCCATGAGCGACATGAGTGGCGTGAGTGGCGTGAGTGGCGTGAGTGACGTGAGTGACATGCGTGACAGGGACGCGGAACCTCTCCAGATACGGCCCGGCACCGCGGACGACGTCCCCGCCGTGCTCGGGCTCTTCGACCGGGCCGTGGAGTGGCTCGTGTCGCAGGGGCGGACGGGGCAGTGGGGCACCCGGCCCTGGTCGGAGAACCCGAAGGCGGTGGCGCTCGTCGAGCGCTATCTGACCTCGGGCGAGCCGTGGGTCGCCGAGATCGGCGGCGTCGTGGCGGGCACCGTCACGCTCACCGAAGGACCGGGACCGAACATCCCCGAGGCCGGTGAGCCCGAGCGCTACGTCCATCTGCTCGCCGCCGACCACCGCTTCGCGGGCCGCGGCGTCGGCCGTGCCCTGCTCGCGCACGCCGCCGCGGAGACCCGGCGCCAGGGCGTCGCACTGCTCCGGGTCGACTGCTACGCGGGCGACGACGGCAAGCTCGTCGCGTACTACGTGGGCAACGGCTTCACCGCCACCGAGACCTTCACGGGCCCGGACGGAAGCTGGCCCGGCCAGATCCTTGAGATGCGGGTCTGACCGGGCCGTACACACGGCATCGCACGGGCCTACGCCGCGGTCGCCAGCTCCCGCTCCCTCGGGACGAACTGCACGTGCCGACGGCCCCGGCGCAGGTCCACCTTGAGGCGGAGGTCGGCGGCGCGCGCCAGCATCAGGCCGACACCGGCCGCGGCGAGGGCGCAGACCAGGCCGCCGACCGCCATGCTGATCCGGACGCCGTAGGCGTCGGCGAGCCAGCCGAAGAGCGGTCCGCCGAGCGGCGTGCCGCCGGTGAAGACCATCATGAACAGTGACATCACCCGGCCCCGCATCTCGGGGTCGGTGGCCATCTGGACCGAGGAGTTGGCGGTGACGTTCACCGTCAGGCCCAGGATGCCGATCGGGACGATCAGCGCCACGAACATCCAGTACGCGGGCGCGAACGCGGCCACGATCTGGAGCACGCCGAAGGCGGTCGCGGCCCCGGCGAGCAGCCGGAGCCGCGAGGTGCCGCGCCGGGCCGCGAGCAGCGCACCGGCGAGCGAGCCGATGGCCATCAGGGTGTTGAACAGCCCGTACATCCCCACGCCGCCGTGGAAGATGTCGTCCGCGAAGGCGCTCAGCCAGATCGGGAAGTTGAAGCCGAAGGTGCCGATGAAGCCGACGAGGACGATCGGCCAGATCAGCTCGGGGTGCTTGGAGACGTAGTTCAGGCCCTCCCTGAGCTGCCCCTTGCCGCGCGGTGCGCGCGGGGTGGCGTTCAGCTCGGCGGTGCGCATGAGGAGCAGGCCGGTGAGGGGGGCGAGGAAGGACAGGCCGTTGGCGAGGAAGGCCCAGCCGGGGCCGACGGCGGCGGTCAGGGCGCTCGCCACGGCGGGGCCGATGAGCCGCGCCGACTGGAAGTTCGCCGAGTTCAGCGAGACGGCGTTGCGGACCTGGTCCGGGCCGACCATCTCGGACACGAAGGACTGCCGTGTCGGGTTGTCGACGACGGTGACGAGGCCGGTGAAGAAGGCCGCGACATAGACGTGCCAGACCTGGACGTGTCCGCTGAGCGTCAGGGCGGCGAGGAAGAGGCCGCTGATGCTCATGGCGCCCTGGGTGCAGAAGAGCAGGCTGCGCTTGGCGAAGCGGTCGGCGATGACACCGCCGTACAGACCGAGGAGCAGCATCGGCAGGAACTGCATGGCCGTCGTGATGCCGACGGCGGCGGAGGAGCCGGTGAGGCTCAGGACCAACCAGTCCTGGGTGATGCGGGCCATCCAGGTGCCGGTGTTGGAGACGACGGCACCGGTGGCGAAGAGCCGGTAGTTGCGGATCTTCAGCGAGCTGAACATCGAGGACTTGCGGGGGCGGACGGATGTGTCGAGGGCGGTCGGTGCGGGGGCGGAGTCTGCTCCGGATCCCGTACTCAAAGTGGGTTCGCCTCCTTGGCGTACGAAGGTGCTACGAGTTGCTATGCGGTGCTATGAGGTGCGATGAGGTCTACGGATGGCTCACAGGTGCGCGAGCTTCTCCAGGACCGGAGCGGCGGCGCGCAGGCGTGCCCACTCGTCGTCGTCGAGGTGCTCGGCGAGGTCCGCGAGCCAGGCGTTGCGCTTGCGGCGGCTCTCTTCGAGCATCGCCTCGGCGGTCTCGGTCTGGGTGACCACCTTCTGGCGGCGGTCCTCCGGGTGCGGTTCGAGCCGGACGAGTCCCTTGGCTTCGAGCAGCGCCACGATGCGGGTCATCGACGGCGGCTGCACATGCTCCTTGCGGGCCAGCTCACCGGGGGTGGCGCTGCCGCAGCGGGCGAGGGTGCCGAGCACCGACATCTCGGTGGGGCTCAGCGACTCGTCGACCCGCTGGTGCTTGAGTCGACGGGACAGGCGCATCACGGCGGAGCGCAGGGCGTTCACGGCGGCGGCGTCGTCACCATGGGAGAGGTCCGGCATGTTCGTTAGCGTAACTCATTACCCTAGCTAAGGACCACTCGTATACCCGAGAGACGCACTGAAAGCCGTCACATCACCCGAAAGAGTGAGGCGAACGCGGAAAGTGACGCGAAACACGTCGGGTGGCGTGAACGCTGGCCCGTATGGGATCCACGGTGCTCAGCCTGCGCATAGACGGTTCGCTGCATGAGCGGCTCCGCCAGCATGCCGCGAAAAGGGGAATGAGCGTCCAGGACTACGTGGTCCGGACGCTCATTCGGGATGACTTCGACGAGCGGTTCGCCTCTGCCGTCGAGGAGACGGAGAAGTTCTACGGGGCGGCGTGAGAGCCGGCCCGTGCGCTACGTCAGGTTCAGGGCCGGCATCAGGTAGTAGAAGGCGAACACCGCCGACACCGCGTACATCGCGACCGGCACCTCGCGGCCCCGCCCTGCCGCCAGGCGCAGGACGGTGAAGGTGACGAAGCCCATGCCGATGCCGTTGGTGATCGAGTAGGTGAACGGCATCATCAGCATCGTCACGAACGCGGGAATGGCGATCGTGTAATCCGCCCAGTCGATCTGCCGGATGGACCCGGACAGGATCAGGAAGCCCACCGCGAGCAGCGCGGGCGTGGCCGCCTGGGACGGGACCATCGTGGCGATCGGGGTGAGGAAGAGCGCCACGGCGAAGAGCCCGCCGGTGACGACGTTCGCCAGGCCGGTGCGCGCGCCCTCGCCGACGCCCGCCGTGGACTCCACGAAGCAGGTGGTGGCGGAGGCGGAGGAGGCGCCGCCCGCGGCGACCGCGATGCCGTCGACGAAGAGCACCTTGTTGATGCCGGGCATGTTGCCGTTCGCGTCCGTGAGACCGGCCTCGTCGCCGATGCCCATGATCGTGCCCATCGCGTCGAAGAAGCACGAGAGCAGCACGGTGAAGACGAAGAGGACGCCGGTCAGGACGCCGACCTTCTCGAAGCCGCCGAAGAGGCTGATCTCGCCGACGAGCCCGAAGTCGGGCGTGGAGACGGGGTTGCCGGGCCACTCCGGGCTGGTCAGGCCCCACACCTCGGACGGCAGACCGGCCACGGCGTGGATGATCATCGCGACGACCGTCATGACGACGATGCTGAGCAGGATCGCGCCGGGCACCTTGCGCACCAGGAGCGCGAGGGTGAGCAGCACGCCGAGCACGAAGACGAGCACCGGCCAGCCGTTGAGGTGGCCGTCGCCGCCGAGCTGGAGCGGGACGGTGGTGTGCGCGGCGTCCGGCATCCGCGAGACGAAGCCGGAGTCGACGAGGCCGATCAGCATGATGAAGAGGCCGATGCCGATCGCGATGCCCTTGCGCAGGCCGAGCGGCACGGCGCTCATCACGCGCTCCCGCAGACCGGTCGCGACCAGCAGCATCACGACGAAACCGGCGAGGACGACCATGCCCATGGCGTCCGGCCAGGACATGCGCGGGGCGAGCTGGAGGGCGACGACGGTGTTGACGCCGAGGCCCGCGGCGAGCGCGATGGGGACGTTGCCGATGACGCCCATGAGCAGCGTGGTGAAGGCGGCGGTCAGGACGGTCGCGGTGACCAGCTGCTTGTTGTCGAGCTGGTGGCCGTACATGTCCTTCGCGCTGCCCAGGATGATCGGGTTCAGCACGATGATGTAGGCCATCGCGAAGAAGGTGGCGAAGCCGCCGCGGACTTCCCTGGCCAGGGTCGAGCCCCGCTCCGAGATCTTGAAGAACGCGTCGAGGCCGTTCTGCGGGGCCTTCGGCGGCTCTTTGCGGGCGTCGACCGGAGCGCTGGCCGAGGAAGACATGGAAAACCTCATGACCTGTGATGGAGGTGGGGAGAGAGCGGAAGCCGAGAAGGAAGTGACGTGCCGAGCTTGACGGAACTTGTACCTTCATACGAAAGCAATCGGCCATCCATAAGCCGTTTCAGTATGAATACATGAAGCCGAAATCGCTATCTCCGCGCGTAGACCCCCCGGGGGCAACGGGTGTGGGCGGCGTCGGCGCCGCCTCGTAAGGTGTACGCATGGCGAAGTGGACCCCACAGCACGAGGCGCCGGAGCCCCTTGAGGGCCCCGTGGTCGCCACCATCACGGGCGGCACGATCCTCTGGTTCGTCCTCTTCCTGGTACAGCTCCCCTTCTACGGCTGGTTCGACGACCGCGACGCCACCTGGTGGGTGTGGACATGCCTGGCCGGTGGCGGCCTCGGCCTCATCGGCATCTGGTACGTACGGGGCCGCGACGCCGCGATCAAGCGGGCGCGCGCCGCGCAGGCAGCAACGCAGCAGCCGTAGCGGCGGCTCCGCGCACGGACGTCGTACCGGCGCGGCAGCCCCGTACGACCACAGGACGGGACACCTCCTACCGTGGTCGGATCTTTGGGGCACTCAAGGGGTGAAGCCCCACAACCGCACTTACCGTCGAAGGCATGACGCATATCGACGCGGGCGCCGAGCTCGACCCCGTTCACCCGGTGCCTCCCCCGGCGGGCCGGAACTCCGGCCTGACGTCGGCGGAGGTGGCCGAACGGGTCGAGCGCGGCGAGGTCAACGACGTACCGGTGCGCAGCTCACGGTCGCTGAGCGAGATCGTCCGGGCCAACGTCTTCACCCGCTTCAACGCGATCATCGGCGTGCTCTGGGTGATCATGTTGTTCGTGGCGCCGATCCAGGACAGCCTCTTCGGCTTCGTGATCGTCGCCAACACCGGCATCGGCATCATCCAGGAGTGGCGCGCCAAGAAGACCCTGGACAGCCTCGCGGTCATAGGCGAGGCCAGGCCGACCGTGCGGCGCGACGGCAGGGCCACGGAGGTCTCCACCTCCGAGATCGTCCTCGGCGACCTGGTGGAGCTGGGCCCCGGCGACAAGATCATGGTGGACGGCGAGGCCGTCGAGACCGACAGCCTGGAGGTCGACGAGTCGCTCCTGACCGGCGAGGCCGACCCGGTCGTCAAGAAGCCCGGCGACAAGATGATGTCGGGCTCGTTCGTCGTCGCGGGCGGCGGCGCGTTCACCGCCACCAAGGTCGGCCGCGAGGCCTACGCCGCCCAGCTCGCCGAGGAGGCCTCGCGCTTCACCCTCGTCCACTCCGAGCTGCGCTCCGGCATCTCCACGATCCTCAAGTACGTGACCTGGCTGATGGTGCCGACCTCCATCGGCCTCGTCATCTCCCAGCTCGTCGTCAAGGACGACGACTTCCGGCAGTCCATCGCCTACACCGTCGGCGGCATCGTCCCGATGATCCCCGAGGGCCTGGTCCTGCTGACCTCCGTGGCCTTCGCGATCGGTGTCATCAGGCTCGGCCGGAAACAGTGCCTCGTCCAGGAGCTCCCGGCGATCGAGGGCCTGGCCCGCGTCGACACCGTCTGCCTGGACAAGACCGGCACCCTCACCGAGGGCGGCATGGACGTCACCGAGCTGCGCACGCTCGGCGACGCCGACGAGACCTACGTACGCAAGGTCCTCGGCGCCCTGGGCGAGTCCGACCCCCGGCCGAACGCCTCGCTCCAGGCGATCATCGACGCCTACCCCGACAGCGAGGAGTGGCGCTGCACGCAGTCCCTGCCCTTCTCCTCGGCCCGCAAGTACAGCGGCGCCTCCTTCAGCGAGGGCGACGGCACCACGTCCGCCTGGCTCCTCGGCGCGCCCGACGTGCTGCTCCCCGACGGCGACCCCGTCCTCTCCGACATCGAGGAGCTCAACCAGCAGGGTCTGCGCGTGCTGCTCCTCGCCCGCGCCACCGGAGACCTCGACGACCCCGAGGTGGCCGAAGGGGCGCGCGCCACCGCCCTCGTCGTCCTGGAGCAGCGGCTGCGCCCGGACGCCGCCGACACCCTCCGCTACTTCGCCGAGCAGGACGTCCACGCCAAGGTCATCTCCGGCGACAACGCGGTCTCGGTGGGCGCGGTCGCGGGCAAGCTCGGGCTGCCCGGCGCCGAGAACACCGTGGACGCGCGCAAGCTGCCCACCGAGCGGGACGAGATGGCGAAGGCCCTGGACGACAGCGCGGTCTTCGGCCGCGTCACCCCGCAGCAGAAGCGCGACATGGTGGGCGCCCTCCAGTCACGCGGCCACACCGTCGCGATGACCGGCGACGGCGTCAACGACGTCCTCGCCCTCAAGGACGCCGACATCGGCGTGTCCATGGGCTCGGGCTCGGAGGCCACGCGGGCGGTCGCCCAGATCGTGCTGCTGAACAACAGCTTCGCGACGCTGCCCTCCGTCGTCGCCGAGGGCCGCCGCGTCATCGGCAACATCACGCGCGTCGCCACGCTGTTCCTGGTCAAGACGGTCTACTCGGTGGTCATCGCCCTGCTGGTCGTCTGCGCCCAGGCGGAGTACATCTTCCTCCCCCGCCACCTGACGCTCCTGTCCACCCTGACGATCGGCGTCCCGGCCTTCTTCCTCGCCCTGGCCCCCAACAAGGAGCGCGCGAAGCCGCACTTCGTGCGCAGGGTCATGCGGTACGCGATCCCGGGCGGCGTCATCGCGGGCGTCGCGACCTTCGTGACGTACCTGCTGGCCCGGCACCACTACGAGGGCGCGGGCGCGCGGGAAGCCGAGACCAGCGCGGCCACCCTGGCGCTGTTCCTCATCGCCATGTGGGTGCTCGCCATCATCGCCCGCCCTTACACGTGGTGGCGGATCTGCCTCATCGGCGCGATGGGTCTCGGCTTCCTGTTCGTGCTGACCGTGCCCTGGCTCCAGGACTTCTTCCAGCTCAAGCTGGTGGGCACGACGATGCCGTGGGCGGCGGTCGCGATCGCGGCGGTGGCCTCACTGGCCATCGAGGTCATCTACCGCTGGGTGGACCGCCGCTTTCCGGCGTGAGCCCCGTGACTTACTGGACGTCGACGAAGTCGCTGGTGGACGTCACGGCGGGGGTGGTGGAGGTGCCCGCGAAGACGTAGCGGAAGTAGCCGTCGGCGGACGCCTTCACGGTGGTGCTCAGGTTGCCCTTGGAGTCGGACTTCACCGTCTTGAGGGTGGTGTAGCTGCTGGCACCCTTCTTCTTGTACTGGAGCTTCACGTCCTGCTTGGTGTAGCCCGCGTACTTCGAGGTGTACCAGTTGGCGCGGGTCAGCGCGCCCTTGACGGTGAGGGTCTTGCCCTTCTTGACGGGCTCGGGCGTGGCGTTGGTGGTGAGGCGGGCAAAGCGCTGGATGCGGGCGTTCGAGGACACGTTGTCCTCCTGGGCGAGGTCGCCGTCCTCGCCGATCGCGGTGGCCGCGACCTTCCACTTTCCGGCCAGCACGTTGTCGTAGAGGTCGGTCTTCGGGTCGACCACGACGGAGACCGTGCAGGTGGCGGTCGTCGCGTTCACGGCCGCGCAGGTGTCGTCGGCGTCCTCGGAGAAGAGGAGGCCGTCGATGTCGCTGTCGATGTCGCTGCCGTGCCAGAGGAAGGCGTCGCCCAGGTAGATGCCCTCCGGGTCGGTCGCGGTGACGGCGATGTCGAACTTCACCTTGTTGGTGGTGCCGACGACGATGTCCTTGCCCTTGTTGACGACGACCTTCGTGATCTTCGTGTCGCCGTCGGATTCGGCGGCGGCCGCCTTGGCGACGGCGGTCTTCTCGCGCTGCGTCAGGTGCGGCCCGTCGGCGGCCTGCGCGGCCGGGACGGCAAGTGCGGACAGGGCCAGGGTGCCGGACAGTGCGGCCACGGTGGCACGAATACGCATGTGTTTCCCCAGGTGGAGAAGGGGACTCCCGCGGTGCGTGACGCCTTCACGCGGAAGTCCGGTGATCTAGGAGTCTGTTGACTCGCAAGATCAGACTCGCGACCCCCACGCCTGGTTGTATGAAAAGTGAAGGAAATGTGACCGGCTTTCGGACGGCGATATTCCGCCGCGACGCGGACGCTTTCCGTCAGTCGAACCCGACGGAAGCGCCCCGTCCCGGTCGAACCGGAGGGAAGCGCCCCGCGCCGATCGAACCCAACGCATGCGCCCCGCGCCCAACGAACCCGACGCATGCGGCCCGCGCCCAACGAACCGAACGCAAGCGGCCCGCGCCAGTCGAACCCGACGGAAGCGGCCCGCGTCAGTCGAACCAGCGGTCCCGTGCCAGTTCCGCCGTGCGTGAGGGGTCCTCCAGGAGGGCCGTCACCTCGAAGCGGCGCGGCCACTGGCCCGCCGCCCAGGCGAGGCCCGCCGCGACGCCCTCCAGGGTCGCCGCGTGGACGGTGCCGTCGGGGGTGCGGCGCCAGTCAAGGTCCGTGCCGCCCGCGGTCAGTTCCTCGTACTCGACGTACGTCTCCGGGGTCGCCGGGCCGAGCAGGGTCCGTACGGCGGCGGGCACCTCGTGCTCGACGCCCTCCCCCGCGGGCTCCACGGCCGCCGTCTCGCTCAGGCGCCGCACCTGGAACAGCTCCGCCAGGTCCGCGGCCCTGCGGGGCGCCACGGGCAGCAGCGGGACTCCGTCGGCGAGCGGCAGCAGGTCGGGGGCGTCGGCCACCACCGCGTCCGCCGCGTCGACCACCACGACCTCGCCGTCCACCACCGCGCGCAGCTCGTCGGGGAGCGTCACCTGCTCGGGGTCGAGATCGGCCAGGGCGCCGTACAGGGCGTGCAGCTGASSKCGVGGAGTTCGGCGGCGCCGCCCGGCTCCGCCAGGAGCGCGGCGACGGACGTACGGACGCCGAGCGCCCGCAGCACCTGCTCGTCACCGAAGCCGGTGGCGTCCGCCGCGTCGTACAGGCCCGCGAGGAGCGGATCGCCGCCCTCCGCGCGCAGCCCGGCGGGCCTGCGGCCGTCGAGCACCGGGTGGCCGCGCAGCCACCAGGCCGTGTACGGGCGGACGCTCTCCGTCGTACCGTCCGGCAGCAGCACCCGCAGCGGCTGGGTCAGGGCGTCCCGCAGCGGCGGGCGCGAGAGCATCGCGAGCGCCTGCGGCCAGTGGTCGTCGTCGATCAGGTCGAGGTCCCGCACGGCGACGATCTCGGTGGCGACGGGCGGTACGGGGGTGTCCGGGAGCCGGTCGAGGACGTCCTCGCACCACACGTCGACGGCGTCGAGGAGCCCGGCGTCGTCGGGCTCGGGAAAGTCACCCTCACGGGGGTCGAGTTCGTCCGGGTCGAGGACGACGTCGGTGGCCCGTACCAGCGCGAACGTGGCGAGCACCCCGCAGGCGGCGAGGGGCTGCTCGCCCCAGCGCCCGGCGGTCTCGGCGTCCACGAGGGCGAGTTCGTCCTCGCGCATGACCTCGGCGAAGGGGCTCCCGGGCAGGACGAGTTCACCCGCGGGGGCCAGTTCGCCGTCCTCGTCGGGCAGGGCGAGGGCCGCGAGCCACGGCTCGTCGCCCGGCGCGAGGTCCGCCGCGCGGACCAGCGTGAGCACGACCTCCGCGAGCTCCTCCGCGTCCAGGGCCTCCTCGTCCCAGGTGTCGTCGTCGAGGGAGGCGGCCACGGCGGCGCGCACCTGCGGGGTCGTCAGGACCGCCCGGGGCGTGGCGGGCAGGGCGCCCAGCTTTTCGAGCAGCGGATGGACGGCGTCCGGGTGGGCGACCTTGAGCCCGAGGCGGGCGAGGGACTCCTGGTCGCGCTCCTCGCCGGGGGCGGGCAGCAGGACCTGCCGCGGCCCGATCGTCGTACGCCGGTCCGCCAGCGGCACCGGCAGCCCCGAGAGGCGCTCCGGGTCGACCCCGGCGAGGGTGTCGTACAGCCGCCGCCACCAGCCGGGCTCCCGGTCGAGACCGGCGAGGCGGTCGATCGCCTCGGTCAGCGGGACCCGGGCGACACCGAGGGTGCGCAGCTCGGCGCGGCGTTCCAGGCCCGCGGGGAGCAGGCTGGGCAGCACCTCGGCGAGGACGCGGACGGTGTCGGCGCCCGCTCCCTCGACGACCTCGGCGTCCCGGGGCCGCAGCGCCTCGGGGAGCGTGTCGTCGTCCTCGTCGCCGCGCGGCAGGGCGGGCGGCAGGAAGGCGGTGCGGGGCAGCCGCTCCAGGATGCCCTGGCGCAGGGCGCCGTCCAGCTCGCTCCGGCCGAGCGGCCCGGGAACCAGGGAGATGACGCCCTCTCCCACGGGCCGCCAGTCGGCGAGGAGCTCCGCGTACGCGTCCGCCGCGCGCTGCACCAGGAAGTCGGTGAGCGGCCCGGGTGCGGCGTGCCGCCGTGCGGTGTCCAGCGGGAACGAGGCGATGAGCAGCGCCGGTACGCCCAGCGGCTCGTCGCTCGGCGTCGGCGCGTGCACGACCGGCGTGGCGCGGGGCCGCTCCGGGGCGCCGTCGGGGCCCGCGGGGACGGCCCAGGTGACGGACCAGTGCGGACGCAGCCGCTCCTCGACGGGACGGTCCTTCAGGAGGGCGGCGTCCAGCGGCCCCTGTCGGCTGACGGTGCGCCAGCGGGTCGTGCCCTCGCGGCTGTCCTCGATGACGGTGTACGGGGCCTCGGTGCGGCGGCGCAGGGTCCGCACGGTCCCGCCCGGCGTCTCCACGCGGACCTCTTCGAGCCCCGGCAGCGCGAGGAGGAGGGCGTCGTCCACGCCGTCGAGCAGCCGGGTGACGAGG
>NZ_JASKYR010000190.1:0-10114 GCF_041028215.1 Streptomyces flavofungini | reverse complement strand
CTCGACGTTTTCGCCTAGGCGGCTCTGTCTTGCGGCGCCCCTCGGTGCCTTCGGCACGGGGCATGGGCAACGCGTGCGCTCGCGCTCCGGGTCCCCCGTAAGAGTGGCCGAGATATCCACAATCTCGATGCTGCCCACAGATGCGAGCCACGCCCTTCCGTCCCAACCGGCGGGCGCCGTAACGTAATTCACGCGAGGCGCTGCCGCACTGGCGGCACCGGCTCTCGCGGATCGGGGGATTCACATGCTGGCGATTCAACTGGCGAAGTTCCATAGGCCGGGCTTGCCGGAATTCCATAGGCCGGGGGTAGGCCGGGATCCCGTAGGCCGGGTGGGCCTAGATTCCACAGGCCGAGGTTCGATAGGCCGAGGTTCGATAGGCCGGGGCTCCACCGGCCGCTGCCCGCGCAAGAACGGCATCGCGGTCTGCGTGCGCACCTCCATCAGATAGCCGCATCGTTGCCCAGCAGCACATGAGCCGACGCCCCTGACAGGACGGACGGCAGTCCGCAGAGGCAGCGCGGCGGAACTCAGTGGCGGCGTTCCGCGAGGACAGCACAGCGCGACGCTGTGGCCGCTCAACGCGGCCCGGACCAACGCGGGTCACCAAAGCCTCGAGATCGGAGGTTCCCTCACCCACAACACGAGCGATGACCTTCACGGACCGACGCCCCACACGGATTACGGTCATCACGGGCATATGGTCTACGCGGCCTTCATAGCCGCCCTCGCAGCCCTCTCAAGAGCAGCGCAGTCAAGCCGTTCCCCCCACCGAGAGGCAGTTCAGTCATGGATCGAGAAAGACGGTTCCCGTTCCCGAGCAGACGCCGACTGCTGCAGGGCGCAGTGGCCGCCGCCGTGCCGACGGCGCTCCTGTCCTCCCACCGCGCGATCGCCGCCGCCCGGGCTGTCGACTATCCCGGCGCCGAATGGGTGCCGGCCAGCACCTCCAACTACACCGCCGCCAGCCGCCCCAGCACCTACGCCATCGACCGCGTGATCATTCACGTCACCCAGGAGACGTACGCGGACACACTCGCCATCTTCAAGAATCCCGCGAAACAGGTATCCGCCCACTACGTGGTGCGCTCAAAGGACGGCCACATCGCCCAGTGCGTCCGCGAGCGCAATGTCGGCTGGCATGCGGGCAACTGGTCCTACAACACACGCAGTATCGGTATCGAGCACGAAGGGTGGGTCGACAAGCCGGAGTACTTCACCAACGCCATGTACGAGGAGTCTGCCGCACTGACCGCCGCCATCTGCACCAAGTACGACATCCCCAGAGACCGGGAGCATATCCTCGGACACCATCAGGTGCCCGGCTCGGACCATACGGATCCCGGCCCGAACTGGGACTGGTCTCGCTACATTCGCCTCGTCAACTCCGTCTAAGCCCACCGAATCCTCCCCTGGGCCGTCGGAGCCCCGCTCCGAGGGATGCCAGGGAACGCGCCTGGGGCGCGGCAGCCCAGCAGCCCGGCAGCCCGGTAGCCCGGGGCAGAGCCCGGGACGGAAAGATCTGTTCCGTGCGGCACGCTTGTCGGCTCCCGTTCCCGGGGCGACGATGGCACCACCGCATCGCCGTTCCGGGAGGCCGCATTGACCGATCCATGGGTGGCCTTGGCGCCGGGCGCCGACCCCGTCGAGCGGATGCGGGTATTGCGTCAGGCGCACGAGAGGTTCACTGCCGGCGGGACGGTGGTGCGGCCGGTGCGTTCCGTGGTGGCCGACTCGTGGCGCAGGTCGGCCAGGGCGCGGGTCAGCCCGGAGGGGCCGGGCGCGGCGGTGGAGCTTACGGACGGGGACCTCGGCGCTTACCGGGCCGAGCATCCGTTGGCGAGGGTCATGCCGCTGTTCCGCGAGCTGATGGGTACCTTCGCCTCGGACGGGGAGCATCTGCTGGCCGTCTGTGATGCGCAGGGCAGGCTGTTGTGGGTCGAGGGACACTCGGTGTCACGGCGGCGGGCGGGACGGATGAACTTCGTGCCGGGTGCGCGGTGGGCGGAGTCGGAGGTGGGCACCAACGCACCGGGTACGGCGGTGGCCGTAGGTCGGCCGGTGCAGGTGTTCGCCGCGGAGCACTTCATGCGGACGGTGCAGCCGTGGACGTGCGCGGCGGCCCCGGTGCACGATCCGCGTACCGGGCGACTGATCGGAGCGGTCGACATCACCGGCGGTGACGGTCTCGCGCACCCGCACAGTCTGGCCTTCGTGCAGGCGGTCGCGAGGGCGGCGGAGTCACATCTTGCCTTGCTGGCGCCGCCGGTGAGCTCCAAGGCTGCCCTGGAGCTGACCGCGCTGGGGCGGGACGAGGCGTTGCTCCTGACCGGTGGGCGCAAGGTGCGGCTCAGCCGTAGGCACAGCGAGATCGTCGTACTGCTCGCCCGTCATCCGGAGGGGCTCAGCGCGGACGAACTGCTCTATGCGCTGTACGAGGACGAGTCGGTGCCGCAGGTGACGCTGCGGGCGGAGATGGCTCGGCTGCGGAGGTTGCTGGGGGCGGAACTGCTGCGGTCGCGGCCGTATCGGCTGGCGGTGCCCGTGGAGTGTGACGTCGACACGGTCGAGCGTCGGCTGGGGGCGGGGGCGGTCACGGCTGCGGCGGCCGCGTATGCCGGGCCGCTGTTGCCGCAGTCGCAGGCTCCGGCGCTGGTCAGGCTCCGGAGCAGGCTCGCCGAGCAGTTGCGGGCCGCGCTCATCGACAGGAACGACCCCGATCTGCTCGCGGACTGGGTGCGCACGCCGTGGGGTGAGGACGATCTGGACGTATGGCGGGCTCTGGCCACGCTGCGACCTACGCCGCCGGTGCTGTTCCGTCTGCGCGCCTTGGACACCGAGCTGTCATCGGCGGCGGGGCCGGGCTGACGTTCCCGACCAGGGCGGCCACGGTCCGACGGAACTGCCACACCCCGTAAGCAGCGCCCGCCGACAGAGCCGCCCTACCCAGGCAGCAGCACCCCGCTCGACCGAGCTGCCTCGCCCCGGCGGCGCGTGCCCCGCCGGTCGGCACCAGCACCGGCACTGTCGCTGCCGCCACGGGCCACCGGTCACCGGTCACCGGTCACCAGCACGGGCGTGGGAGCGGTCACCGTCGCGGTCTCGGCCGCAACCTAGTTGCAACCTTTTGCTGCCTAGCCTCCCAGCGCGAGCTGCCCAGCGGCGGGCAGCGTTTCTCGGGAGGCAAGTCAAGATGACCCGTTACGCAGCGCCTGGTACCGACGGTGCGATCGTCTCCTACCAGTCCCGCTATGACCACTTCATCGGCGGCGAGTACGTGGCGCCCGCGCGCGGTCAGTACTTCGAGAATCCGAGCCCGGTCAATGGGCAGCCGTTCACCGAGATCGCCCGGGGTACCGCCGAGGACGTCGAGCGTGCCCTCGACGCGGCGCACGCGGCGGCGCCTGCCTGGGGGCGGGCGTCGACCACCGAGCGTTCGGATGTGCTGCGCAAGATCGCCGACCGGATGGAGGCCAATCTCGAACAGCTCGCGGTCGCCGAGAGCTGGGAGAACGGCAAGCCGGTCCGTGAGACGCTGGCGGCCGACATCCCGCTCGCCATCGACCACTTCCGCTACTTCGCCGGGGTCATCCGGGCGCAGGAGGGGAGCCTGAGCGAGGTCGACGAGGACACCATCGCGTACCACTTCCATGAGCCGCTCGGCGTCGTCGCGCAGATCATCCCGTGGAACTTCCCCATCCTCATGGCGACGTGGAAGCTGGCGCCCGCGCTGGCAGCCGGAAACACCGTGGTCCTCAAGCCCGCCGAGCAGACCCCGGCCTCCATCCACTACTGGATGAGCCTCGTGGCCGATCTGCTGCCGCCGGGGGTCGTCAACATCGTCAATGGGTTCGGGGTCGAGGCCGGGAAGCCGTTGGCGTCCAGCCCGCGCGTCGCCAAGGTGGCCTTCACCGGGGAGACCACCACGGGGCGGTTGATCATGCAGTACGCCTCGGAGAACATCAAGCCCGTCACCCTTGAGCTCGGCGGCAAGTCGCCGAACATCTTCTTCGACGACGTGTGGGCGGCGGACGACGACTTCAGGGACAAGGCGCTCGAGGGCTTCACGATGTTCGCCCTGAACCAGGGCGAGGTCTGCACGTGTCCGTCGCGGGCGCTGGTGCAGCGCGGGCAGTACAGCGAGTTCCTGGAGGCGGCGGTCGCCAGGACCGAGCAGATCAAGGCCGGACATCCGCTCGACACCGACACGATGATCGGCGCGCAGGCCTCCAACGACCAGCTCGAAAAGATCCTCTCCTACCTGGACATCGGCCAGCAGGAGGGCGCCAAGGTGCTCACGGGCGGGCAGCGCATCGACTACGACGGCGAGCTGGCGGGCGGCTACTACGTCCAGCCCACGATCTTCGAGGGCGACAACCGTATGCGGGTCTTCCAGGAGGAGATCTTCGGACCCGTCGTCTCGGTCGCGTCGTTCAACGACTTCGACGACGCCATGAAGATCGCCAACGACACGCTGTACGGCCTGGGCGCCGGGGTGTGGACGCGCGACATCAACACCGCCTACCGGGCGGGCCGGGCGATCCAGGCGGGCCGCGTCTGGACGAACTGCTACCACGCGTACCCCGCGCACGCGGCGTTCGGCGGCTACAAGCAGTCGGGCATCGGGCGCGAGACGCACAAGATGATGCTGGAGCACTACCAGCAGACGAAGAACTTGCTGGTGTCGTACTCGGCGAAGAAGCTCGGCTTCTTCTAGGCAGGAGATAAGGGCGCCTGACCAGGGCAATCATCCGGCAGGCGCCCTTCAGGACGCGCAACTACGCAGCAGGAGGAGACGCGTAGCCAATCCCCATATCTCCCACTAGTGTCCCACCTCTGACCAGCTGTTCCGTGGCATTTCCGGGCCAGACTCCTGCAAAGGCAGCCTCCTCGTCGTCCGTCGGGACCTCCCAGCGGCGCATCGACTCCTCGATCAAGCTGTTGGCGTGGTTCCGTGCCTCGGTCAGGAACTTGGCGTAGAAGCGGATCAGCACTTGAATGCTCTGTCCGGCTCGGCGCGCACACTCAGCCGGGTCGACGCCGGAAGCAAGCCAGAACGAAATGCCTGCGTGGCGAAGGTCGCAGGGGCGCTTCGCCAACGCGAGGGCATACTCGTCGAAGGCGAAAGCAGCCTCGCGCGCCCGTCCCCACGTGTTGCCGTATGCCGCGGCACCGACGTAGGTGCCCGCCGCATTGCGGAGGAGACGTCCATCCGGGGCAACTCCGAAGCGCTCTATGTGTTCACGCAACATGCGGACGAGCACGGGCGGGATGGGCACCGGCCGCTTCGCCTTGACTGCTCGGCGCTTGAGCGAGTGAATCTCGTAAATGTCACCGCCATCAATCCACCTCTTACCAGCCGTCACAACGCCGCCTTTCAGGTTGAGCAACCCCCAACCGCTCGTCGGCAAGCGACACTGGGACTTTGGCAACTGAATTACCTCGGCCGGGCGCATGGCGGCGTAGTACATGCAACCGAAGAACGCTTTCAAGTGTGGGCCGCGGCCTGGAAGAGCTCTGGCAGCGGCAAGCAGCCGTGCGACTTGCGCCGGGTTCGGCACGCAGTCGGGAGCGACATCGTCAGCGACTTCAGGGGCGGACCATCGAAGGCCGGTCAACGGGTTCTGGTTGAAGTACCCGCGTTCGACTGCCACTCCAAAGAATTCGTTGACAACGGCCTCCTTGCGCTTCACGGTGTTCGCAGCAGTTGCCGCCCCATCGGCCTTGCGGCACCAGCCACCGAGCCCTCTGCGCAAAGTGTCGGATTCCTCTAGCTCACTGACAGGCAGCGAGTGGCGCTGCAGCCAGGCTGGCAACAACCAAGGCGGGGCGATGGTGGCCCGAGCATCCGTGATGCGTGCGGCGCGTAGTCTTCCCCGCGCAGGCGGGGGTACTCCGAAGAAGAACGCGGAGGCATAGCGGTGGAGATCTCGTGCAGCGGTAGGCGAGCGGCAAGCCGTCAAGCACGATGGTCGATGCCGGAGCGCTCCTTCCGTCGCGCTGGGGGGCAAAAGGCTCCCTGTGGTGACAGTTGATCCAGGAACCCGCTGGACGGGCGGGGCCTGGGTCTGCATGCTCGTTACTTATGGAAGACGCGCCCGAGGTTGAGCCTCGTAGAACGGTTGACCAAGGGTTAGCCAGGTGGACGCGACGCGCACGCCCTCTCGTGCTCACCCTCGCAGGTGGACTCCTCATTGCGATGGGCCTTGCGCTCGCCCTTTGGGGGCTCCTGGATTGGCGCAACCCAGATTTGTTAGAGCTTGCTGCCAACTTCGTGGGGCCCGTGGTGGCGGCGCTCGCTGCAGCCGGAACGCTCTGGCAAGTCATCGCTGACCGACGTGCAGAGTCGGCCCGAATTTCGGTGAGCCGAGAACGCGTGCGTGAAGCCGAGGAGGGGCTCGAAGCGGCACTGCGGCCCAGCGTCACCGTCGAAGGCGGTCTGGTGGTCCACGGGAACCTCGTACTGCCCCACCTTGATGAGCGTGTCGACGAGGGCCCGCAGGACGCGGAGGAGGCTGATCCGGCGGATGCTGTGGACGAGATCGCTGATCGGCTCCGCTCCGCAGCGACTGGCGTACCCAGGCTTACGCTGTCGGAGTTGTGGACGGTGACGCATCGGCGTCTCGACCTCTATCACGAGATTGCCCTTGGACAGGCTGCGCGTTCGTTTCGCAATGCGCAGGTCGCTATGGTGCTCGGATTCGTGCTTCTTGTCGCCTTCGTGATTGTTGCGTTGCAGGCCAGCACGACAGCCGGGAGCGTGGTCGCTGGCAGCCTCGGGGCGGTTGCCGCAGGCCTTGCTGGTTACGTGAGCCGCACATTCGTGCGCTCGCAGGAGGCTGCGGCTGGCCATCTGCGTGCCTACTTCGACCAGCCTCTGGAGTTCTCGCGGTACCTCGCTGCTGAACGGCTTGTCGCGGATTCGAAGCTCAGTGATGAGCAGCGCGCCGAGGTGGTGACGGCCCTGGCTCAGGCAATGATCGCTGGGCCTGGCTCAACACCTGCGCCGGGCACGAGTGCCTCATCGAACGGCAACGGCGGTGGCTCCCCCTAAGATCCGCTCGTGGCATGCCGTACGGCACGCCGACGAGGAGTCGGTTGCGTGATCGTGGAGATGAAGCGAGGTCGGCCCCGCACCTTGAAGTGCGGGGCCGATGATCGGATCAGCAGGCCCTACCTGCTGCGGTAGATGCCCTTGATGGCGTTGGCGCAGACAACGGTGGCTGCGACCGGCCGAAGCCACGCGGGCTCTTCGGGCAATGTGAGTGCGGCGAGTAGTGCACCGCCCGTAGTCGCGTAGATGCGGACAGGGCTATCGAACATCTCCACACCCGGTTGCCGGGGCGCCGGAGGGGGCTGTGCCATGCTGGATATACCTCGACTGGGAGCGCGGCCGGCCTCTTTGCAGGGAACTGCCGACCGCCGCGCTGGATCGGCGGGGTGCGTAGGCGACTGCGACGCCCCGCCGGTCTCACCCGTCTTGGGCTACGGCTGCCACCGTATGTGACCTCTGGCTGTGCCTGTGGCCGCTACTGGCTCTCAGTCGCGCTCCTCGCGATTTCTCTGGAAAAGGTCATACGCTCCGCCGTTACCTGCAGTTACTCGGCCGCCCGGTTACCCAGACGGTTGGATGGGCAAGCGTCAGTGCTTGCGTGGCCAGGTGCTGCGCTGATTACGGTATGTCACCCCTACCCAGGGCCCTGGGTGAACGGAACGCCGTCAACTGCATATGGTGCCGCTCTTCGTGAATGCAAATATCCCATTCCGGTAACGTCCCGTCGGTTCGCGTGACAGAGTGCTGGCTTCGTTGGCCCATTGGCTCGAGTTGGTACAGCGCAGGCGGGGGTGCTCCCGAGCCCAGCATGGCGATCACGCCGAAGAAGGGATCTTCCTCGCAGCACGAATAGGCAACAAGATCCGGGCCAGGTGCGGGCCAAGACGGCTAACCGGCTGAAGAGCCTCCTCAAAGCGGCAGGGCAGCAGCCGTGGCATGTGTGTACCAGCAGCAGACGAGAACTTGCTGGTGTCGTACTCGGCGAAGAAGCTCGGCTTCTTCTAGGCATGGGAAAAGGGCGCCTGACCAGGGCAGAGCCCTTCAGGCCCCCCGCTTCGCGGAGCGCGCCGCAGCCAAGCGGTGGAGAGAAATGCTCCCCTAAGGGGGCTGTCCCCGCGAATGCCGACGGGACCCGGGCCAGGTGCTGGGCGGGATACTCGCGGGACTTCGACGCGGACTGTGGCAGCCTGCGGGCATGCCAGAGCTGCGCGTTCATGCGGGCCGTCACTATGCCGTCCAGTTCCACTACGCCTTGCCGGACGAGGCATGGTGCGTGGAGCTGAGTGAGGCCGTCCCGGCGCCAGCCGCGTGGGCTGAGATCCCCAACGCGGAAACACACCTGCCTGGACTGGCCCTCCTGGTTGCGGTGATACCCGACGAGGACCCAGACCTGGAGCCGACCGTCCACATCCACAGCCGCGACGAGCACGTCATCCCCTACGAGATCATGCGTTGGTTCATGAAGTACGTGGCCGAGCAGATATCGAGCAGATAGAACGCTGCCGCATCGCGTTCGATCAGGGGGAACCTGAAGCAGTGGAATGATCACGCAGCGGCGACTGGGGGGATCACGGCAGCAGAGCACTCCTGGATGGCCCCGTTCGGTGGATCGAGTCGGCGTCAACTCGAATCCGACTCGCCCCGGGCCTCCGGAGGGATCCCTCTGAAGCGGGCGCGGTTCCCCGTCCCACACCTGCACCGTCACCGTCGCCGTCACCGGGTGGGTGTGACAGCCTGCTAACCGAGCCTCCGCCCCACCCTCATCCGGATTCCGTCCCGTGCCCACAGTACGAAGCGTTCCACCGGTGTCACTTCGTGGCCCGGTGCGGGGCGGAAGCGGAGGCGTTTGAGGAGGGTCGCCAGGATGAGTTGGGCCTCGACCGTGGCCAGGGCGGCGCCCTCGCAGCTGCGGGGGCCGATCCCGAAGGGGACGTACGCGAGCCGTGGCCGCTTGGCGGCCTCCTCCGGGGTGAAGCGTTCGGGGTCGAACCGGTGCGGGTCGGGCCAGTGATCGGGGTTCAGGTGTATCGCCCAGAACGGGTAGAAGACCGTCGTCCCCGCCGGGATCCGGTAGGGGCCGAGCGGAAGGTCGTCCGTCGTTTCGCGTGCGCCGTAGGGGCCGGGCGGGAACAGGCGCATCGACTCCTTGAGGGCCCTGTCCAGGTGGGTGAGCCGCCGCAGGTCGCCGTAGTCGGGCGTGGCGCGGTCGCCCAGCACCCGGTCCAGTTCCGCGGTGACGCGATCGGCCGCTTCTGGATGGCGGCCCAGCAGGTGCAGCGTCCAGGAGACGGCGACGCCCGTGGTGTGGTGGGCGGCGAGCAGCGTCACCATGACCGTGTCCCGGATACGCGCCGGGCTCTGACCTGCCTCGACGAGCGCCCCGATCAGGTCGCTGCGGTCCGTGGGGGCCGTACGGTCACTCCCCTCGGCTCGGTCGTCCGCGGTATGTGCCGCCACCACGCGGTCGACCGTCGCGCGCAGGTAAGCGAGGGCCTCGTCGGCGCGCTCCGCCGAGCGGGGGTCGGGGCGCGGCACCTGGTAGAGCCGCCCGAGGTGCTCGGTGAGCACCTCCTCGAACGCGGTGACGACGCGTTCCGTATCGGTTTCCGCGCCGCCGAGCGCGAAGCCGCAGATCATGCGGAGGGACAGCGCGGTCAGATCGTGCTGCAGCTCGACCGGTTCGCCGTCGGGCCGTGCCGCCCAGCGGTCGGCGAGCTCCTGCGCGAGCTCGGTGAAGCGGGCGAAGTGCCGTTCGTGCGCCGGGCGTCCGGCCAGTACCGAGAGCAGTTGCCGACGCCAGGGTGTGTGCTCATCGGCGGGCAGCACCTGCAGGTTGCCCGCCTCGCACAGCGGGTCCAGGAACGCGAAGAGTTCCGCGGGCCGCTCGTCGAGGTGCGCGGTGGCCTCCAGCAGCACCGGATCGGCGATCGACACGGCCGACTCCGCGCCCGGTAGCTGGAAGCGGACGACGGGGCCGTACGTCTCGTGCAGGCGCAACTGGTACTGGTGCAGCCCGCCCGAGGCCGCGACGGCGCTCAGCCCGCCGTCCTCCTGACGCTC
>NZ_JASKYR010000019.1:0-28192 GCF_041028215.1 Streptomyces flavofungini | reverse complement strand
GTCAAGGAGATGCCCCCGACCCCCCGGCAACCGTCCGCCCTTCCGGCACGGTGAGAAGCCTCGGCATGCGTGTACAGCTCGCGCCTGACCTAGAAGGTGTGCCGCCGGATGCCGCGGCTGCGGAGTTTGTCGCGTAGGTCGTGGGCCTCGGGGAGGCCCAGTTCGGTCAGGAAGCCGCGCAGCGCGCGCTCGGGGACGAGGGGAGTGCCACCGGGGTCGAAGCCGCGCAGGTTCACATACAACTGGCCGTCCGGAAAGGCCGGGCGGACCTGGCGCGCCCAGTGCACGGCGAGCGCGGTCCTGCCCACCCCGGCGGTGCCGGAGATCACCGCGGCGACACTGTCCGAGGACTGCGCGCGCAGCCCTGCGAACAGCCCGTCCAGGGCGGAGAGCTCCCGGGCGCGGCCGATGAACCCGGGCGTGCCGAGGGGGAGATGGGCGGGGACGGCGTACGCGCCTTGCGGGGCCGCGTACGTGTCTGGTGGTACGGCGTACGCATCCGGCCCGGCGGCGTTCACACGCGGCCGGGCGGCGTGCGCACCCGGCGAGACGGCGTGGGCACCTGGTAAGGAGGCTTCGGCCACCGGCAGGGCGGCGGCTTCCGGCTGCGTGGGGCGGACTGCTGCATGGACGGCGTGGCTTCCGGCACGTGTGGCGCGGATTGCCGTATTCGGGGCGCAGATGCCGCTACGGGTGGCGCGGCACCCGGCACGGACGGCGCGGCACCCGGCACGGACGGCGCGGTCTCCGGCACCGGCCGCCGAATCCGCGCCGAGGCCGCGCCGGAACCGTCCTTGAGGATCAGCTCATGCAGCGCCCGCAGCTTGCGGCCCTGTTCGGTGCCCAGCTCCTCGATCAGACGGCCGCGGATACGCGCGAAGCAGCGCAGCGCCTCGGCACTGTCCCCGGCCGCGTGCAGCGCCCGCATCAAGACCTCGGTGAGCCGTTCGCTCAGCGGATACTCCTGGAGCAGCGCGGTCAACCGGCTGATCACCGCGAAGGGCCTCGCGGAGGAGGGCCACGGCAAACGCGCCGACCTCACCAGCGGCGCCGGTTACTCGATCGGCGTCGAATCGTTCGTGGACAGCGACGCCGGGGCGAGCTGCTGAGGGGTGTGTCCTACGGGTTGTTCGGCCCTGCCACCGGGCTCAGTGGCGGTCAGGGCGAGGATGGCCTGGTCGTCGTCGATGTGGCGGCCGCCGGTGAAGGTGCGCACGGCCCGGGTGAGGGCGTCGATGGCGTCGTGGGCGGCGGGCTGGTGCGCGGCGCTGGTCAGGGCGTCGGCGAGGCGCTCCTCGCCGAACTGCTCGCCGTCCGCGTCGCGGGCCTCGGTGATCCCGTCGGTGTAGAGCAGCAGGCTCTCGTGCGGGCGCAGACGCAGGTGCTGCGGCGCCACCCCGGGATCGGCGGTGACACCCAGCAGGGCGCCGGGGGCCTTCACCGGGCGGGCGATGCCGTGGGCGTCGAGGTGCAGGGGCAGGGTGTGTCCGGCCCGGACGAGTTCGACGTCCAGGCCGTCGGGAGTGGGGGTGAGCAGGCCGAAGACGAGCGTGACGAAGCCGGTGCCGTGGCTGTCGGGCCGGTTGAGCAGGGCCCGGTTGACGGCGCGCACGACGCTGTGGGAGTCGGGCAGCAGGGGAGCGACGGCGCGCGCGGTGTGGCGGACCAGAGCGGTGGTGGTGGCGGCCAGCGCGCCACGTCCGCACACGTCCCCGAGCATGAAGGCCCAGCGGCCGTCGTCCAGGGGGAAGACGTCGTAGAAGTCGCCGCCGATGTCGAGCCCCTCACCGGCCGGGTGGTAGTAGGTGGCCACGTCGGCGCCGGGCACGCGGGGCAGGTCCGGCAGCAGGAGGCCCGCCTGCAGATCGCGGGAGAGGGTGACGCGCTGGGTGTACTGGCGGGCGGTCCGGGCGGCCAGGGCGGCGCGGCGGACGAGTTCCTCGGCCAGAGCGACGCTGTGGCCGTCGAAGGTGTGCTCGCCGGTGGACAGCAGCGTCACGGTGCCGAAGGCGCGGTCGCGGTCCATCAGCGGGACGCACAGATATCCGGTGACGCCCAGGTCGTGCCAGGGGCCGGGGCCGGTGGGTGTGCGGCGGGCGACCTCGCTCAGGCCGGAGGCCAGGACGCGGGCGACTGCGTCGTCGGCGGTGTCGTAGACCGGGATGTGGGAGGCGAGGAGGTCGTGGAGCGTCTGGGTGGGGGCGGCGGTGGCGACGCGGCGTACATGCCTGCCCTCCACCACGTCGACCGCGCACAGCGGGGCCAGCTTCGGTGTGCAGGCGGCGGCCAGGTGCTGCAAGGTCTGGGCGGCGTCCAGTCCGGCGGTCATGGTGGTGCTGGCCCGCAACAGGAACGCCAGGTCGTCGCGGGCGGCCTTCTCCCGCGCCTCGGCGGCCGTGCGGGCCTGCTGGGCCTGGTGGCGCTCGATGGCCAGGGCGGCGGTGCCCGCGAAGACCCGGGCCAGGGCGAGGTCGGCCTCCTGTGGGGCGCGCGGGCGGCGGTGGTACATCGCGAAGGTGCCCAGCAAGGAGCCGTCGCGGGCCAGGATCGGCGTGGACCAGCAGGCGGCGACTCCGGCCCGGTCGGCCAGCTCGCGGAAGTCGTCCCAGAAGGTGTCGGTGGCGATGTCGGTGACGATCACCGGCCTGCGGCGGTGCGCGGCGGTGCCGCAGGAACCGACGCCCTCGCCGGTGGCGATGCCGTCGATGGCCCGGTTGTAGAAGTCGGGCAGGCTGGGCGCGGCACCGTGCCGCAGATGCCGCCCGTCGGCGTCGGCCAGCAGCACCGACACCAGCACCTCCTCGGGCGCGAGCTCCTCGATCACGCTCGCCATGCCGTCGAGGACCTCCGGCAGGGGCGCCTGCCGGGCGATCTGCTCCAGCAGCGCGCGGTGCTCTGCCGTCAGCCGCCGGGCGTGCACGACCTGGGTGGTCTCCACTCCGAGGACCCGTACCCCCATGACGTTGCCGCCCGCGTCGAGCCGGGGCTCGTAGGTGAAGTCGAAGTACGCTTCCCGCGCCTCCGGTCCCTCGCCGAGCAGGACGTGGGCGTCCCTGCCGATGTAGGGGCGTCCGGTGCGGTAGACCCGGTCCAGGAGGCCGATGAAGCCCTGCTCGACCAGTTCCGGCATCAGCTGCGCGAGCGGCACACCGGTACGGACGCGGGCGCCCCCGCCGATCGCGTCGAAGAACGCCGCGTTGGCCGCCTCCACCATGTGCGCGGGCCCCGCCAGGGAGGCGAACACGGCTGTGGACCGCCCGAACAGCGCATGGAGATCGTCCTTCGCCGTATGCGCGGCGGCACCGCCGGGCACCGCTTCCGTGGCGACGCCCGCTGGCGGCGGTTCCGCTTGACCTGTCATGCGCCTGTGTCCCTCACTCGGCCGGGCCGGAACGCCGGCACCCGTAAAAACAATCGCACGTCTGCCCGCTTCCGTGGCAAGAGCCCCGGCCGCATCAGAGTGCACGGAGAACACCTGGTCCAAACCACGCGGCTCAAACCGGCGGAACGCCTGTCGGCGGAACTCCGCCGCCACAACGGCCGGAATCGCCAGAACTGCCAGGCCGGAGCGGGCCCCCGCAAATTCCGTTGCGGGAGGTCCGCGGCACCCCCGACGGTGTTCGACGGCGTTGTCCCTGCCGTCAATCGGCCCGGCCCCAGTGCCACCGGCACCACCGCCACGGGCCCTGCGAAGAGGAGAGTGCGTATTGAGCGTCGTCGTCGTGGGTGCGGGCATCGTCGGCTCCTCGGTGGCTTACCACCTGGCACGCCGGGGCGTCCCCGTGACCCTGCTCGACCAGGGGCCCGCACCGGCCACGGGGGTGACGGGCGGCTCCTTCGCGTGGATCGGTGACCGCGGGAGGCAGTGGCCCGGCGGGGCGCGGCACCTGCGCGGATCGGTGCTGGCGGACCACCGGCGCCTGGAGGCGGAGCTGCCTGGTATCGCCGTCCGCTGGACGGGCTCACTGGCCTGGACCGGCGACGGGACGGAGCGGGACTCCCGGCCGCGACCCGGTCAGTCCTGGATCGGCGGAGCCGATGTCGCCGCGCTGGAGCCGCACCTCCGGCACCCTCCCGAGTGGGCCCTGCACACGCCCAGCGACGGAGGTGTCGATCCGGTGGCCCTCACCCACGCCCTCGTGGACGGCGCGCGGGCCCATGGGGCCACGGTGCTCCACCGCACGGTCGTGACGTCGTTGCAGTCGAAGAGGACGGGCTCGCGCGTCGAGGGGGTGCGGTCCTCCACCGGGTTCCACCCGGCCGCCACCGTCGTGCTCGCCGCGGGGACCGGTGTCCCCGCGCTGTGCGAGCCGGTGCTCGCGGGGCTGCCCGTTGCCGTGTCCCCGGCCTGCCTGGTACGCCTCTCCGCCCCCTCTGGCCTGGTCAGATCCATCGTGGCCCGCCCGGACATCGAAGTCCGCGAGGTTCGTGAGGGCCACCTCCTCCTGGTCGTCCCGCCCCCTGCGGAGCAGTCCGCGAACGCGGGGGAGCGCGCCGCGTATGAGGGCCTGCGCCGCGTGCGGAGCCTTTTCCGCGGCGGCGAGGAGTGCCGCCTGCTTGACCACCGCGTCAGCGGACGGCCGATGCCCGCGCACGGGCCGATCATCGGATACGCGACACGGGACCGGTCCGTGTACGTCGCCGTCACGCACTCGGCCGTCACCCTGGCGCCCACCGTCGGACGACTCGTCGCGGACGAACTCGCGACCGGAGCACCGGCCCCCGAACTGCGGGGCTGCCGCCCGGGCACCGGCCCCGGCACGGCTCTGGCGCCCAACCGAGTGAACTGATGCGCGTTCGGCGGTGATGGCCCGCGTGTTGCGCGCGGTTGATATCAGGACATTTCATCCGTCAGTTCTATGGTGTGCTCCGGCGCAGAGCTGCCGGTCCCGCCTGGTGGGGCCGGTGATGGCACAAGGGAAAAGAGACGACATGGTTCTTCGTAGTGCGGTGTCCGGGTGTGCGGCGGTTGTGCTTGCCTCGGTGGCCTTGGGCGGTCCCGCGCAGGCTGCCGCGCAGTCGGAGCGGTCCGCGCCCGCGGCCCCGCGAGTGATGGTTGCTCCGACTACGGCACAGCAGGGCTCCGCGGTCATGGTCAAGGTCGCGGGAGCCCCTCAGGGCTGCCGTTCCCTGCAGGCACGGTCCGACGCTTTCGTCAAGGTCGTGGCGCTGGCGAAGAGCGGCAAGCCCGTGGTGCACTCCGGCCGGGCCGCGGTCAAGGGGCAGGCGGCTCCCGGTGCGCACCGGGTGTCGGTCACGGGAGCGGGCTGCGGCCGGTGGGTCGGCACGGCCCGGCTGACGGTCGCCGCCGACAAGCCGGTCCCGAAGACGGTCAAGGGCACCGTCATCTCCAAGACCGGGCTCAAGGTACGTCAGCGGCCGACCTCGAACTCGAAGGTCACCGGCGTCTACCGCACCGGGCGCAGCATCGACCTGCTCTGCAAGAGGGCGGGCCAGGACGTCGGCGGCAACCGCACGTGGTACCGGGTGACGGCACCGCAGGGCTGGGTCACCGCCCGGTACGTCAAGGTCCACGGGACCGTGCCCGTCTGCCGGTGACCTCTCCCGCGCGGTGAACCGCGGTCGGCGGCCGGTGTGCGGCCGCCGACCGCGGCCGCACGTCGGGTGCGGCGTCAAGGGCGCGTCACGACTGTGACGGATGGCGTCAAGGGGGCGGAAGGAAGGTCCGGGAACGGCCGGTCGTGAGGGCAGTCTGAGACGACCAGTCGTGAAGGGGATCAGACTCGATGGCCGTCCTGACCAGCTCGAACGCTGCCGATTCCAGCGCCGCCGGGCCGAGCGCTGCTGATTCCGGCGCCGCCGGGCCAAGCGCCGCCGACGCGAGCGCCGCTGAGCCAGGCGCCGCGGACCCGGGCTCCGCTGAGCCGAGCGCCGCCGCACCCGGCACGGAGGACCCTCCTGATGCCGGTGCCCGGCACCGCCTGACCGCCGTCACCGGTCTTGCCGCGCTCTCGCTAACCGCGATGGCCTCGGTGGCCTACGGCCCAGAGGCCATCGTCCTGGTCCTGGCCGCCGCGGGCGCCCACGGTCTCGGCTTCACCCTCCCGGTCACGGTCGCCATCGCGGGCCTGCTGGCCGTTCTGGTGGCCTCCTACCGGCAGGTCATCGCGGCGTTCCCGGACGGCGGAGGCTCGTACGCGGTCGCCAAGGCGCACCTGGGAGGCCGTACGAGTCTGGTGGCCGCCGCCTCGCTGGTCCTGGACTACGTGCTGAACGTGGCGGTGGCCGTCACGGCCGGAGTGGCCGCCCTGACCTCGGCCTTCCCCGAGCTGCACGGCGCCAGGCTGTGGATCTGCCTCGCCGTCCTTCTGCTGCTGACCGCGGTGAACCTGCGGGGCATCGCCGACTCCGCCCGGGTGTTCATCGTGCCCACGGCCGTGTTCATCGGCGCGATCCTCGTCCTGATAGTCGTCGGTCTGTTCCGTGCCGGGCCGGTCTCCACCGCGGCCTCCGTGACCTCTGGGGGGCAGGCCTCCGTACTCGCCGACAACGCCACCACCGTCGGTGCGCTCCTGCTGCTCAAGGCGTTCGCCGCGGGCTGTTCGGCGCTCACCGGCGTGGAGGCGATCGCCAACGCCGTGCCGTCGTTCCGCGCCCCGGCCGCCCGGCGGGCGATGCGCGCGGAGGTCGCGCTGGGGGCCCTGCTCGGCGTCATGCTCATCGGCCTCTCGGTGCTGATCTCCCGCTTCGGTCTCCAGCCGGTCGAGGGCACCACCGTCCTCGCCCAGCTCGCCGACGCCTCCCTCGGACACAACTGGGGTTTCTACGTCGTGCAGTTCGCCACCATGGTGCTCCTCGCACTCTCGGCGAACACCTCGTTCGGCGGCCTGCCGGTCCTGCTGAAGCTGCTGGCCCGTGACAACTACCTGCCGCATGTCTTCGGACTGAAGGCCGAGCGGCAGGTGCACCGGCACGGCGTGATGTGGCTGGCCGCGGTCTCGGCGGCGCTGCTGGTCTTCTCCGGCGGCGACACCAACACGCTCGTGCCGCTCTTCGCGATCGGCGTCTTCGTCGGCTTCACGATCGCCCAGACCGGCATGGTGCTGCACTGGCGCGCGGAGCGCGGACGGCGCTGGTGGGGCAGGGCGCTGCTCAACGGTCTTGGCGCGGCGCTGACCGGCGTGTCCGCGGTGGTGGTCACGGCCACGAAGTTCTCCGCCGGAGCCTGGCTGATCGTGATCGCCCTGCCGCTGCTCGTCGCCCTCTTCGAGCTGGTCCACCGGGCGTACGGCAGGATCGGCGAGCGCCTCGGCGTCGGCCGCGTCCCGGAGCCGCCGCGCCACCAGCGCTCCCTCGTGCTGGTACCGGTGTCCTCCCTGACGCGCCTGACCAGCGAGGCACTGACCGCCGCGGTCTCCCTGGGCGACGAGGTCCGCGCGCTCACCGTGTGCCACGCGGACGCCGAGGACCGGGCGGTCACAAGGGCGCTTGAGCGCGACTGGGCGCGGTGGAATCCCGGTGTGCGGCTGGTCCGGCTGGCGTGTGAACGCCGTACGCTCGGCCGCCCGATCGCCGCGTACGTGCGCGACCTCGCCCGGACTGAGCCGTCGACGCGCGTCACCGTACTGATCGCCGAGACGGAGCCGGAACTGGTGTGGCAGCGGCTGCTCCAGAATCAGCGGGGCGCCGTCGTCGCGCACGCCGTGCGGCGGGACACCGACGCGGTCATCTGCCGGCTGAGGTTCCGGCTCGGCGGCTGAGCGTCGTACGGCCGGACGGCTGAGCGCCCATGGCGCCGGGCGTCAGCCGACGTGGACGCGCGGGCGGCGCTCCCGGTCGGGCTCCGCCTCGCGCAGCACCTCGCGGGTGACGGGGGCGACCTCGCCCTGGCCCAGGAGCAGGAAGCGGACGAAGTTGGCGAAGGGGTTGCCCTCGGTCCACTCGAAGTAGATGTGCGGGCGGGTCCCCGTGCGGTCGCGGGCCAGGAGCAGGAGCGCGGCCAGGGCGTTGGGGACGGAGGAGGACTCCAGTGTCAGGATGCGGTAGCGGCCGTGCATGAGCTCGCCCCTGACGGTGAGTGCGGACTCGAACTCCGAGGGGTCGGTGACGGTGACCTCGACGAAGATGAAGTCGTCGGTGCTGGTCAGGTCGTTGTCGGCCCGGATCTGCTCCGCCTTGTCGCGGTACTCGGCCGTGCATCGGTGACGCGCAGCTCGAAGGCGCGGCCCAGCCGGAGAGCAGCGAGATGACGATGATGCCCGCGATGAAACAGGCGCCGATCTTCACGCCGTCCGGGCGCTCGATGACATTGACGACCGTCGTACAGAGGAAATCCACGGAGATGACGGCGAAGCCGATCGTCCAGCCGCGCTGACCCGCCTCGCGCGCGGCGATCGTCACCGCGATCGAGGCCGAGCAGATGAGCACCAGGACACCGGTCGCGTAGGCGCCGCCCTGGGCGTCCACGTCCGCGTTGAAGAGCCAGGTCACCAGGAAGGCCACCAGGGCAAAGATGATCACCATGGGCCGTACCGCGCGGGCCCAGCGCGGTGCCATGCCGTACTTGGGCAGGTAGCGCGGCATCAGGTTCAGCAGGCCCGCCATCGCGGAGGCGCCCGTCTAACCACAGGATGAGGATCGTCGAGACGTCGTAGACCGTGCCGAAGACGTTGCCGAGATAGTGGTGGGCGAGGTAGGCCAGAGCCCGGCCGTTGGCGCTCCCGCCGGACTCGAACTCCTTGTGCGGGATGAGGACCGTGGTGATGAAGCTGGTCGTGATCAGGAATACGCTCATGATCAGGGCGGCCGTGGTCAGCAGTTTCTTCGTGCCCCGGATGCGTCCGGCGGGCCGGTCCTCGGTGTCGTCCGGCTTGCCGTGGACGAGCGGCATGACCGCCACGCCGGTCTCGAAGCCGGGTGGGCCGAGGGCGAGCTTGGGGAAGACGATCAGAGCGACGCCGATCATGGCGAAGACGTTGCCGTGCTCCGTGGTCAGCGCGGCGGTCCAGTCCGTGACCACGTGGCCCTCGGTCAGGACGTGCCACAGGCCGGTGACCACCACGACCGCGTTGAGGGCGAGGTAGAGGCCGACCAGGGCGACGGCGACACCGATCGCCTCCAGAAAGCCCTTGAGGAACACCGCGCCGAGCAGCGCGATGAGCACCATGGTGATCAGGACCTGCCGGTCGTGCAGGACCGATTCCGGATGCGGGTTCTCCACCAGGTGCGTGGAGGCGTCGGCCGCCGACAGCGTGATGGTGATCAGGAAGTCGGTCGCCGCGAAACCCAGCAGGGTGAGCACGAACAGCTTGCTCTGCCAGAACGACAGCAGCCGCGACAGCATCGCGATCGAACCCTCGCCGTGCGGACTCTCCTCGGCGACCCGCCGGTAGACCGGCAGCGCACTGGCCCCGTGACGACCTGACGGGCCACATCGTGCAACGGCAGCCATCGCGCGAGGAGGTCATGCGATCAGTCTGCCCCGCAGCACTGACAGCGCCCGTGATCGTGCGAGGGTGGCCGTATGACACCTGCGACGACAGAGCGGTTCGAAGTGCGGCGGCAGATCGCCGCGACCCCGGCGAAGATCTTCGCGTTGCTGTGTGAGCCCGCCGGGCATGTGGCGATCGACAGTTCGGGGATGCTTCAGTCCGCCGAGGGGGAACCGGTACGCAAGGCCGGAGACACCTTTGTCGTCCACATGGACCGTGAGGCGCTGAACGACTACCCGATGGGGAAGTACGACATCACCGTCATCATCACGCGGTTCGAGCGGGACACCTTGATCGAATGGACGATCTCGGGTCAAGTGCAGCCGCCCATCCGGCACCTGTACGGCTACCGGCTCCAGGCCAGTGCGGGCGGCACCCTGGTCACCTCGTACTACGACTGGAGTGAGATCGAGGAGCGGTACCGGGACGCGGACATCTTCCCGGTCATCCCCGAGGCGGCCCTGCGCGCGACCCTCGGCATTCTGGCGCGGAACGTGGAATAGCCAAGCGCTGCTCGCTCCGGAGGGTGCGCCAAAGGGGCCGGGCCCCGTCGCGGTCGGCCCGGGCGGGCTCACATGCGGGATCTGAGCACGTCGACCTCGCACCCCGGCGCTGACGGGTCGAAGCCGTGCTCGGTCAGCCAGCGCACCGCCAGCAGGCTCCGCAGCGACCACCACGCGTGGATCACGTCGAGGTCGACGTCGGTGCCATAGCCCGCGATGACGTCGTCAAGGTGCTCCTCGTGCCCCAGCGTGAAGGTGGCGAGGTCGTACAGGGCATCGCCCCGGCCCGCCTCGGACCAGTCGATGATGCCGGTGACCTCGCCACCTTCGACGAAGACGTGCGCGATCTGAAGGTCGCCGTGCGTGAACGCCGGAGTCCATGGCCGCAGCGCGGCCTCAGCGACCTGCCGGTTGCGGGCGACCAGGTCGGCGGGCAGCACGCCATGCGCCACGAGCGACGCGCACTCGGCGTCCAGCTCCGCCGTCAGCGCGACGACGCTCCGCCCGGCCCGGCCGGACCGGGGCGGAAGCGGCGCTTCGTGCAGCCGCCGGATGGCGGCGCCCGCCGCGGCCCACGCCTCCCGTGACCCGGTCGACGGCCCGCCGAGGCGCCCGAGCACCTTCCCCGGAAGCGCGGCGAGCGCGAGTACGGGCGGCTCGCGCCACAGGACCTCCGGGGTGGGGACCGGCGCGAGGGACATCGCCTCGACCTCGGCGTCGACACGCGCCTGATCGGCGTCCACCTTCAGGAACACGTCACCGACGCGCAGGGTCGCACGCTCGGAATGGGCGACGACGACCTCAACCTCATCCATGGGCGACCAGTATCCAGGGGATGATCGCCAGCGTCGCCACATTTATCCGGTGCGGTATCCGGTGCGACATCCGGTGCAATGGAGCCGTCACATCCGGCCGGAATGCGGGGCCGCGCCGGTCCGGTTGGCACTGACATGACCGTAGGACTGACACTCAACGCCACCAACGCCCCCCACCAGATCGACGCCTCCGTCGAGTTGGCCCGTGAAGCCGCATCGGCGGGACTGTCGTCGGTGTGGTTCGGGCAGACCTTCGGCGCGGACTCACCGCAGCTCGCCGCGATCGTCGGACGCGAGGTCCCCGGGCTCCAGGTGGGCACCTCCGCGATCCCCGTATTCGGACGCCACCCCCTGACCGTCGCGAGCCAGGCCCTGACCGCCCAGGCGGCCACCCACGGCCGTTACCACCTCGGTCTCGCCCTGGGGACCAAGCTGCTGACCGAGGGCGGCTTCGGCCTGCCCTTCGAACGCCCCGTCGCGCGCCTCCGCGAATTCCTCTCGGCCCTGCGGCAGTTGACCGAGACCGGCGAGGCCGACTTCCGCGGCGAACTGCTCACCGCCGCCACACCGATGCCGGTACGGGTGCCGGGCGCCGACAGCGGTGTGCCGCTGCTGGTGGCCGCGATGGGCCCGCAGGCGCTCCGGGCCAGCGGTGAACTGGCGGACGGAATCCTTCCCTACCTCGCGGGCCCGCGCGCCCTGGAGCAGCACATCGTGCCCTCCCTCACGGCCGCGGCGGAGGCGGCGGGACGTCCCGCGCCGCGCGTCGTGGCCCTGGTGCCCGGTGTGGTCACCGACGACGTGGACTCCGTACGGGAGGCCGCCACCGAGCAGCTCGCGTTCTACGAGCAGATCCCGTCCTACGCTCGCGTCATCGGACTCTCCGGCGCGCGCCGCGCGTCCGACGTGGCCGTGATCGGTGACGAGAAGGCTGTCGCGGCCGAGGTGCGGCGCTACCGGAACGCCGGGGCGACCGAGGTGGTCTTCTCGCTCACGGAGATCGCCGGTGCGGCGGACCGCCGACGCACCTGGGATCTGCTGGGCGACCTGGCCAAGGAGGGGGCGTCGACATCATGACTGCTCTGCTTGCGACTTGAGTTCGGGCCGGGGTCCCGCTCGCCCGCGTGCGTACGGGCGAGCGGGCCCTCGGCTCCTGTCTCGTGCTCCGCTGCGTCGGTTCGCCTCAGCAGCCCCGGAGAGATGCGGTGTCAGTCCTGGCGGACGACGTCCGTGCCGGGGCCGCCGGAGAGTGTGTCCGTGCCGGTGCCGCCGTACAGCTTGTCGTCGCCGCTGTTGCCGTAGACCGTGTCGTCCCCGCTCTCGCCGCGCAGGACGTCGTTGCCCTTGCCGCCGTAGAGGAAGTCGTCGCCCGCGCCGCCCCGGATGGTGTCGTCGCCGTCACCGCCGGACAGGTTCTGCCGCTGTGCGCCGCCGTGGATCTCGTCGTCGCCCGAGCCTCCCTCGACCGCGCTCTCCGCACCCTTGGAGTAGATCGTGTCGTTGCCTGCGTCGCCGTGCGCGATGCTGCCGCTGCCGCCGCGCAGGGTGTCCTTGCCGTCACCGCCGAGCGCCACGCCGCCCGAGCCCACCGAGAGGTCATCGTCTCCCGCGCCTCCGAGGACGGCGTTGCCGTCGTAGCCGCTGGTGTGGGTCCAGGTGTCCTTGCCGGTGCCCAGTTCGGCCCGGGTGAAGTAGTAGGCCTGGTCGGTGGCGTTGGTGTAGGCGACGGTGTCGTTGCCGTCGCCGAGAAGCAGACGCAGGGTGGGGTAGGGGTCCTGGGACTCCAGAGTGGTGACCGTGCAGGAGACCTTGGTGGGGTCCGTACGCGAGGGGTATGAGCAGCCCTCGCCCGCCTTGACCTGCACGGCGTCGTCGAGCACGTAGGTGATCTTGTCTGAGCCCCGGGTCTTCTTGGCGGTGACGGTCACCTTGTTGGTCTGGCCGGAAGCGGCCGTGTAGACGATCGCGTGATCGCTCGCGCTGAACGCGGCCGTCGCCTCCGGCGCCGCCGCGCCCGCGGGACCCGCCAGGAGGAGCGGGACAGTGGCCCCCGTGGTGAGGGCCAGCGTCAGCGCCGAGGCGGTACGGACGAGTCGGCGACTGACGGGATGTGAGGGCATTGACAACCTCCTGCGACGTATGTGGTCCTTGCGGCTACATATGACCGCCGGAGTGTGTGGTTGGTTGCGGCCGGTTCGCCCCGAGCGCCCACGGGACGGGTGGGTGCTGATTTCCCAAGTAGGCGCTGGCCAGGGGGGTTTGGCCCCGCACCGTCCGCCCGTCGCGTCCTCTTCAGGGCTGGTTGGGCGTAAATTCATCCGAGTGCGGGGTCAGTTCGCCGCGGGAGCCGTGCCGTTCGCGGTGACGGGCGTGTCGTTGTCGGAGCGCATCCATACGGTCCGCTGCGGGTGGGCGATGTCCACGTCCGCCGCTTCCAGCGCTTCCTTGACCCGGCGGCGCAACTCGCGCGTCACGGCCCACTGCTGCATGGGCGCGGTCTTGACGGCCACCCGGACCATGACACCGTCCGCGTCAAGCGACTGCACGCCCCACACCGAGGGGTCCTCAAGCAGCACCTTGCCGTACTTCGGGTCCTGGCGCATGACGATGCCGGTCTCCTCCAGAACGCTGTAGACGGTGTCGAGGTTCGACTCGTACGCCACCGAGACGTCCAGGACGGCGCGGGCCCATTCCTGACTGTCGTTGCGCACGCGGAGGATCTCGCCGTTGCGGATGTGCCACAGGCCGCCGTTGAGGTCGCGGATCTGCGTGAGGCGCAGGCCGACGTGCTCCACCTCGCCGACGGCCTCCCCGAGGTCGACGGAGTCGCCGACGCCGTACTGGTCCTCCAGCATGATGAGCATGCCCGAGAGGTAGTCGGCGACCAGGCTCTGCGCGCCGAAGCCGATGGCGAGTCCGACCACACCGGCGCTGGCGAGCAGGGGACCGAGGGCGATGCCGATCTGGTCGAGGACCATGGCCACGGCCATGACACCGACGACGACGGTGACGATGCTGCTGAGCACCGAGCCGATGGTGCGGGCGCGCTGCTCGCGCCGCTCGTGGGCCCGGCTGCGGTCGCGCTGCAGCACAGCGGGTCCGCGGGGGGTGCGGCGCGGTTCGCTCTGCGCGTCGGCGGGCTGGAGGATGCGCTGCACGACGCGGGTGATGGCCTTCTTGGCCAGCTTCCGGACGATCATCGCCGCCACGACGATGAGCGCGATGCGCAACGGGACGCCTATCAGTAGCTCGGCGTTGTCCTGAAGCCAGCCCGGGGCCGACATCGCCTGCTCTTCAAGGCCACTGCCGTGGACGTACGACGCCGACGCGCCTGTGGGTGACACGGGAACCTGCTCCATTCCGTTGATGTGGGCACCTGTCGCAGCGGGGACCGTAGCCACGGTTGCCGAATGGGGTCAAAACGTGTGCAGGGTGTGTGCAAGGTGGGTGACATCAGGGTGCGGAACAGGGATTTCCGCGTTTGGCGCGTGGATTTGGGGTGAGGGGGGTGTGTGGCGATGCGGTGTCCGGCGAGGCGGTGGTGTCCGGGGAGGCTGCGGTGTCCGGCAGGGCGTTGGGTCAGGGGCGCACCGCGCCCTGGACGACCGCTGTCACCAGCCTGCCGACGGCTGCCTCGGTCGGCGGGCCGGGGTCGCGGTCCGCGAACAGGAGATGTCCGCCGCCGACCAGGGAGAGGGTGAGTGAGTCGATGTCGGCGTCCGCCGCGATGCGGCCCAGCTCACGCTCGTCGGTCAGATAGGCGGAGACCGCGCTCGTGGCCTCGGCCAGGATCGCGATGCCACCTCCGGGCCTGGCCTTCCGCAGCCGCGCGCGCAGCTCGTCCCGGAACGTGATGAGCGGGATGACCGCCACCGGGATCGGTCCGAAGAGGGTGACCAGCGCGCTGGTGAGGTTGTCGGCCACCGTGCCGGTTCCGGCGGACTCGCGCAGCGCGTCGGCCTGCCGGTCGAGCCGCGCGGCCCGGTCGAGCACGAGGTCGGCGAGGAAGGCGTCGAAGTCGCTGAAATGCCGGTGCAGAACGCCCTTGGCGCAGCCCGCCTCGTCGGTGACGGCCCGGCTGGTCAGCCCGTTCGGCCCGGCCCGCAGCAGCACGCGCTCGGCAGCCTCGAACAACTGCTGTCGTGCGTCACGCAGATGCACCCCGGTCGGCATGCGCGGATCCTCTCATGCGTCGGCCTGTCGGGACCCCGTTCCCCGGTGCATCCCGTTGCCCAGTGGGCACGTGCCCACTAAGGTGGGCGCATGCCCACTTTACCGCGGGAAGACCCGCATCCGTCCCCGGCCCAGCCGCACACGTCCCGCCGGATGGCCGAGTCGTTCGGCGTGGACGCGCACCGCTACGACCAGGCCCGGCCCGGCTACCCCGATGCGCTGGTGACGCGGATCATCGGTGGCAGCCCGGGCACGGACGTGCTCGACGTCGGCACCGGTACCGGCATCGCGGCCCGGCAGTTCCAGGCGGCGGGCTGCGTCACGCTCGGCGTGGAGCCCGATGCGCGCATGGCCGACTTCGCGCGGGCCCGTGGCCTGGACGTCGAGGTGGCGTCCTTTGAGGCCTGGCGGCCCGCCGGGCGGACGTTCGACACCGTCATCGCGGCCCAGTCCTGGCACTGGGTGGATCCGGTCGCCGGTGCCGTGAAGGCGGCCGAGGTGCTGCGCCCGGGCGGACGTCTGGCGATCTTCGGTCATGTCTACGAGCCGCCTGCCGAGGTCGCCGAACCGTTCGCCGCCGCCTACCGCCGGGCGGCGCCCGACTCCCCGCTCAACGGTCAGCCCGCCCGACGCCCACTCGACTTCTACCAGGCGGCCTACGCCAGGATCGCCGACCAGCTCCGCGAAACCGGACGGTTCGACGACCCCGAACAGTGGCGCTTCGACTGGGAGCGGTCCTACACCCGCGACCAGTGGCTGGCCCTGCTCCCCACCACCGGCGGCCTCACCCGACTCCGCCCGGACCAACGCGCCGGGATCCTCGACGCGGTCGGCGGCGCCATCGACTCCGTGGGCGGACACTTCACGATGCACTACACCACCCTCGCCGTGACGGCCCCACGTGTCGGCACCTCCTGACCTCACCCGCCGGGTCACGACCGGCGCACCTTCGGCCGTGCCGCGTCAGCACGACAGCGGCTGAGAATGCGCCTGGCCGAACCGCTGAGGCGGCTTTACGGTGCCGCCATGAATGAGCTGCGCCAGCGCAAGTACGAGCGGTGGTTCCGCGGAGCGGACGTCGACGGAGACGGTGCGATCACGCGGCAGGACGTCGTCATGATGAGCGAACGCTACGTCGAGGCCAGGGGCCTGCCCCCCGACTCCCCTCAGGCACGGCAGATGCACGAGACCCTGCACAGGTTCTGGGAGTCCGTGATCGCGCCCGCCGACGCCGACAAGGACGACAGGGTGACCTCGGAGGAGCTGACCCAGGCGTTCGCCGCCTGCTTCACCGACCGGGCCCATTACCCCGAGGAGCTCGCGCCGGTCGCCGACCACTTCTTAGACCTGGCCGACACCGACGGCGATGACGCCATCAGCCTCGGCGAGTTCACGCACATCTTCGGGAGCACGGGGCGGGCCGCCGACGAGGAGTGCGCCGAGGTGTTCAACGCGCTCGATCTCGACGCCTCTGGCTTCCTGTCGCGGGCGGAGTATCACAGGGCCGTGTCCGAGTTCTTCTACGGCGATGACTCCAGCTCGCCCGCCAGCCACATCTTCGGGCGTCTGGCCTAGAGAGTCTCAAGCTCAACTTTAGGGTTACTCCTCGGTGATCGCGCCTGGGATGTGAAACCGTGCCTGCGGCCTGGCGTCTTCCATATGCAGGTGCTGGGCTGCACTTTCCTGTGAAAGCACGGCTTAACGTGTTCGCGTCCGTCCCGGCCGTCGCTCATCGGCGGTGGGGCGAAAAGGGCTGGCACCACCCACGCCCCCTGGGCTACGTTGTGCGGCGATGACTACCGGGACGGCCTTGCGCCACACACGAATTGGTTACCCGGCGCTCCGCTGAGCGCCGTACGGGCCGGTGCGGGCCCCTTGTCGGTTCGAGGCCTCGGCGCCGCTGCCGCGCGGGCCCCGCCTCCTGTCGTGCTGATCACAGCTCGACACGTTCACCACGACAGGAGAGACCATGACCATCAAGACGCTGCTCATTCCCACCGCCGACGGCCAAGCCGACGCGTTCGCCGCCTTCCCCGACGACGGTGAGCGGCACCCAGGGGTGCTGATGTACGCGGACGGCTTCGGTATCCGGCCCGTGCTGCGCGACATGGCCCACGAACTGGCGAGGCACGGCTACTACGTGCTCGTGCCCAACCTCTTCTACCGGCACGGCCCGGCGCCCGTGATCGAACTCCCCGCCCACATCGGGGAGGCGGACCGTCCCGCGGTCTTCGCCCAGTTGATGCCCCTGATCGAGAAGCACACCGCCGAACGGGTCCTGAGCGACGCCGAGGCCTACCTGGCCTTCCTCACCGCCCGGCCCGAGGTCACCGCCGGGCCGGTCGCGGTGACCGGCTACTGCATAGGCGGCCTCCTGGCGATGCGCACCGCGGCGGCCCACCCCGGCCAGGTCGCCGCCGTCGCCTCGTTCCACGGCCCCGTGGGCACCGACGGACCCGAAAGCCTGCGCCGCCTGCTCTCCACGATCACGGCGCGGGTCCACCTCGGCCACGCCGAGGGCGACCTGACCCCCGAGGCCCTCGCGGAGCTCAACCGGGCGCTGGATGCCGCAGGCATCACGTACACCTCCGAGATCTATCCCGGCACCGTCCACGGCTTCACGATGTCCGACACCGACGCCTTCGACCCCGCCGCACTCCAGCACCACTGGGACCGCCTCCTGCCGCTGCTCGGCACCACGCTCACCACCAGCACCTGACGCGTGTGCCGACCGTACGGGAGCGACGATGTCCGATTGCCGCCAGCCATGGCCCGTCTGTGGGGGGCAGAGACGGCCGTAGCGCTCACGCAGGTGCGTGCGCGCGCCCGCGCTACCGGCTGCGAGCTCAGCTTCCCGATCGTGCAGGCGATCAGGGTCAAGGACGGGCGGATCGCCGGGGTCCGTCCGTTCCACTGGGATACGCGGGCCATCGTCGATCCCTGCACCGGGCCGACGCCAATGCAGACGCAGCCGCAGACGCAGACGCTGACACAGACGCCGACACCGGCCCCGACAGCCCGAGGCTGACCCCAGGGCGCGCAGGGCCGCAAGACCGACACCCGACCGGAGGAAGCGATGGACGTGCGGATCAGGCCCGCGGAGGCGACGGAAGCCCGGCAGCTCACGGAACTGGCGTTGCGGTCCAAGGCGCACTGGGGCTATGACGCCCAGTTCCTGGAGGCCTGTCGCGACGAACTCACCGTCGCCGCGAGCGAGATCGCGGACCGAAGAGCCATGGTGGCCCACTGGGACAACCACCTCCTGGGCTTCACGACGCTTGAGGGTGAACCGCCCACCGGCGTGCTCGGCATGATGTTCGTCGAGCCGCGGGCGATGGGGCAGGGGATCGGCCGCCTGCTGTTCGAGCACACCATCGACGTGGGGCGAGAGCTGGGGTTCACCGCGCTCACGATCGACGCCGACCCGAACGCGGAGCCCTTCTACCGCGCGATGGGCGCGGTGAGGACGGGAGACGTGCCCTCGGGCTCCATCGCCGGACGAGTGCTGCCGCAGATGGCCGTCAGCATCGGGCACCGCTGAACCGGCGCCGCCGTCACTTCACCCGGAGGCCGCGAGAAACGGCAGCAGGAGCCGGGTCAGCTCACGGGGCTGGTCGAGCGGGATGATGTGGCGGCAGCCGGGCAGCAGATGCTCGGTGAGGTCGTCGGCGAGCGGGCGCAACTGGCGGCCGAGGGTCGCACCCACCGGCTGCGCGCCGAGCGCGAGCACCGGCATGGGCAGCCGTCCGGCGCCGGCGGCGGAGGAGAGCTGCCGCGCGCTCTCCGGCAGTGCCCGGTAGTAGGAGAAGGCGCAGCGCAGCGACTCACGCCCGGTGTACGCGGCGGTGATCGCCTCGCGCAGCGCCGGGGCGAGTTCCCTGACCCCCTGGTCGAGGAACCACCCGGTGTACTCGGCTTCGTGTCCGGCGAGGACGCTCTCCGCGAGGCCCGGGACCGCGTGGAAGCCGAACCACCAGGGAGGCGTGAAGTGCTCGGCGCCGGGCAGCCCGCCGAGCACGGCCTCCATGACGGCCAGGCGCGTGACGCGTTCGGGCCGGGTCAGGGCGAGGTACACCGACGGGGTCACACCGGCGTCCAGCGCGACGACGGCGGCGGACGGTTCTCCCGCCGCGTCGAGCACCGCGGCGATGTCGGAGGCGAGCGTGGCGGCGTCGTATCCGTGTGCCGCGCGGCTGCTGTCACCGAAGCCGCGCAGGTCGGGGGCGAGCACGCGATGACCGGCGGCGAGCGGTGCGAGCACCTCGTCCCATACGCGCCGGGTGTGCGGGAAACCGTGCAGCAGGACGACGGGCGGTCCGAAACCGGTGTCGGACACGGCGAGTTCGGCTCCGGGGACGGGGACGCGCGGCACGACAGCCTCCTGAAGGGCGGTTACGATTGGTTACCAGCAAACGGTAGGTAACTGATGGCGTGCCCGTAAGACGGCACTTCGCCGACAGGTGGTGAGCTCCAGGTGACCGCTCGGCCCGACGGCCGGGGCGACCTGTTCGACCCGGCGTGCCCGACCCGCAAGCTCCTGGACCGCATCGGCACGAAGTGGACCTCGATGGTGGTGAAGGTCCTCGCCGAAGCCGCCCCGGCCGAAGTGCGCTTCGCCGATCTGCGCAGGCGCATGCCGGGCGTCTCGCAGAAGATGCTGTCGGTGACACTGCGGAGCCTCGTGCGCGACGGTCTGGTGGACCGCCGTGTCGAGCCGACCGTGCCGCCGCAGGTGCACTACCGGTTGACCGCCCTGGGCCTGTCCCTGGAGGGCGCGCTCGCCGTGCTCCGGACCTGGGCCGAGGAGCACATGCGGGAGATCGACGAAGCCAACGCCCAGGAGTGCGGAGGCGCGACTGACGGGGCGTCACGGCCGTAGGGCGGGGACACCGTACGCTGGCCGCGTGCACAGTGTGGAACTGCTGCCCGACGAGACGACGGAGCGGGCCGTCACCGACGTATGGCGCCGTCTGCGGGATGCCGGTCTGCCCAGTCAGGCCGCACATCGACACCCGACTAACCGGCCCCACCTGACCCTCGCGACCGCCGACGCACTCCCGGCCGAGGTGCGCGCCCGCCTGCGACAGCTCCTTGCCGTGCTGCCGGTGCCGTTGCGCCTGGAGGGGGTGGTGCGGTTCACCGGGAGGAGGACGGTTGTGGCCTGGTCCGTACGGGCCGACGAAGCCCTGTCGGGGCTGCACGAGGCCGTGTGGCGGACGCTGGCCGACGCCCCGGGATGCGGCGGACTCAACCCCCTCCATGCCCCGGGGCGCTGGAGGCCGCACATCACACTCGCCCGGGGACGTGAGGGTGAATGGCCCGCGTCCGCGGCGGCGCTGCTGTCCGGGGCGTCCACCGAGCAGCCGGATGTGGTCACGGGCCGCTGGGTACGCGCCCGGACGTACGACTCCGCCGTCCGCACCGTCGATGACCTGGCACCGTGAACGAAAATTCAGTTGTGGCGTGCTCACCGCAGCCTCTAGCGTCAGCCATCGACGACGTGTAGCTCAGCAGGAGAGCGCCGGGCTCCTAACCCGGAGGGCGCAGGGGCAGAACCTGCCACGTCGGCTTATGGATGACAACGCTGAGCAGCAGCCTCTCATAGCGGCCACGGGCTATCCGCGGGCCCAGCTCGCCAAGGCTTTCGCGGCCGCACTGACCCACCAGGACGCCGATACGCGGCGCCGCGCCGAGGTGCGCGGCAGGCGTTGGCTGGAGGTGCTCACGGGAATGGCCACGGGCCGCCTCGCGGTCGGCTCGCGCACGCCCGTGCGGGACTTCCCCTCGTGGGTGACGCTGGAAGTGGTGCGGGGCGGTTTCGCCACCGGGACCGCCAGTGCGGGCGGCCCGCTCCAGGCGTACGAGATCGAGGCGGCGCGTGCGTTCGGGGTGCCCGCCGAGCGGCGTGCCCTTTTCGCCTACTGCCTCACCGAGCCCGGACTCGCCTGGCTGGGGGCGCGGTTGGACAGCGGTCACTACGAGATCGGCGTGCCCGAGGAGGCCGCGCTGCTCGTCATGGCCTGGCTGGTGCGGCAGGGTGAGACCGACGCGGCGCTCGACCTCATGGCGGAGCTGGAGCCGTTCGCCGACCGACTGCGGTTCCTGCCCCGCCCGGCCGACGGGCCCGCCCCGGACGCCGCCGACGCCGTCCACCGCTACACCGTCTCCCAGGCCGTCCACACCCTGGAGCGGCGACGGCCCAACCCGGCCATCGAGGCGCAGCGCGAGGCGCTCACCGTGTGGCAGCCGTTCGGCGACGAGCTGCTCGTCCACTGGCTGCGCACCACGCGGCACGGGCGCGTCCTCGAACACGCCCCCGACGCGGACTGGCTCGCGCACGGCGCCGCCCTGCTCGACCGCTACCGGCGGCTCGCCGACGAACACACCCGCTGCACCAAGCACCGTAACCCCAAGCAGAATCTGGGCATCCTGCGCGGCGCGCTGGAGGAGGTGGTCGCCGGACGCCCGCTGGACCGGCGCCGACTCGGACTGCTGCGGGTCGCGGTTCAGTCCATGGTGCGGCGGCGCGGTCTGCCCGGCTCCGCCGCGCACACGGCGCTGCGCCGACGCCAGGGCGCACAGGCGGCCCTGCCCTCCCACCACGCGCTGGCCCAGGTGACGCTGCGCCGCCTCGCCGGGCTGCCGCAGGAGACAGGCGTACGCGATGTCGCACCGCTGCTGAAGGCGGTGACGGAGGAGGAGAGCCAGCAGACCGGCCTGCCCATCGGTGCCGTCATACCGCCCGCGATCCACCAGGTGATCGAGTCCGTGCTCAGCGCGCCGCTCGCCACGCTGGTGGAGCAGGGCGTGATTCCCTCGGCCGAGGTCCTGGCCGAGCTGGTGCCGCAGCTGGTCGCCACCACCACCGCGCAGGCGTACGGCGATGAGACGCTGCGCGCCCTGATGACCGCGAACTACCAGGCGTTCCGCAACCGCCGCTCCTTGCTCCTGCTCAACCTGGCCCGACAGGTGCGCGTCGAGGAACTGCCCTGGGTGCGTGCGGTGTCGGGCGGGCGATCCGCGGTGCTCGGCAAGGCGGACGCCGACGCCACGCGTGCCGTACTGCGGCAGCTGGGTGAGCTGGCCGTGCAGGCCTTCCCTGGCACGATCCTGCCCAACCCCCTGGTCCGCGAGCTGGGTGTCCTGGAGCGCCAGTGCGAACTCGGCGCCCCCTTCGTGGAAGAGCTGGCCGCCGACATCTTCATGGGCACGTTCAGCCCGAAGTACCTCACAGCGGCGCGCGTGGCGGGTGAACTGCTGGGCGGCACACTGTATGAGCGCTACTACGGAATCGACTACGCGGCGATCCGCAACCTGGCGATCACCGAGAGCGCCACGGCTCTGAACCGCTCCTCCGGCGCCCGCTCCTCCAGCGCCTCCTGCTCCTCGGGGCCCCGCACCTCTCCCGGCTTCGCGCGGCTGTGCGTCGAGCGAGCCGGGGCGATGACACGCCCCGGATCGGTCGCGGCGAACGGGATGGTGATCGAACAGGCGCAGATTCTCACCACCCACAACCTGGCCACGCTGGTGCACCGGGTGGGCATAGCCCCCGAGCCCGGCTCCGCCGACCTGGCGCGCCGCTGCTTCGAGAGCGTGTGCCGCCTGGTCTCCCGTGTGCACCACGATCCGCGGCCGTTGGGCACCATCAAGGACGCCGCGTACGCCTGGCGTCAGATGGTGTTCCACCTGTCGCTGTGCCCGCCGGAGGAACAGCGGCGGATCATCGCGGGTCTGGACCAGGCGGTGACTCGCCACCCGGCCCACGTCGCGGCCCGGCTCGCGCCCGCCCTCGCGGGTCTGACGCTGATCGCCGAGGGCGGCGCCTTCGATGCCCATGGCACAGCGGACGGCGCCGGCGCCCGTCGGTTCCTGGGGTGGAGCACCGACGGGCACTGGATGCGGCGAGTCTGAGCGACGTCCATGCCCGCACAGTCCGAGGGCCCGTTGTCGTCGCTCAGGTTGAGGCCGAACAGTGCCTTCGTCGCCGGAGCCCCGATGTCCTTCGGGTTCCGCGCGGCCGACTTCGAGGCGGTCAGGCCGGAGGTGGCGCCACGCAGCAGCCACACCGCGCCGCCGTTCACCGTCGTGCCCAGGTTCTCGCCGGGCGCGCCCGCGGTGAGGTCCGCCTTTCCGTCACCCGTCACGTCGAGCACCCGCAGCGATCCGCCGAAGACGTCACCGGTCTCCGTGATGCCCGGCACACCCGCCGTGTCCTGGTGGAACGCCTGCGCGCCCGTGCCGGTGAGGCCGCTCCTGCCGCCCTTGAGCAGCACCACGGCGCCCGCCTTCGCCTTCGAGCCGATCGCCTCGCCGGGGACGCCGACGGCCAGGTCGGGGTAGCCGTCGCCGTTCACGTCGCCCGCGCTCAGCCGCCCGCCGAACTGGTCGCCCTTCTCGCTCGCCCCGGGCACGCCCGCCGTGCTCTGCGTGAGCGTCTGCGTACGGGTCTGGCTGGGGCCGGACGACGAGCCGTAGTAGATCTTGACGGTGCCCGGGTCCTCCTCCAGCCCCTCGGTGTCGCCGCCGGGAAAGACGCGGGTGGCGAGGTCGGCGCGGCCGTCCCGGTCGAAGTCGGCGACGGTGGTGCCTGCCGCGGAACTCAGGCGCTGCGGGACGGTGGACAGGCCGTCCTTGGTGCCGAGCCACAGTTTGCCGCCCTCGGCGTGGTTCTCGTAGACGTAGAAGGTCGCGAGGTCCTCGATGCCGTCGCCGTTGAAGTCGCCCGCGGCGGTGGAGTTGATGGAGTTGTCGGTGCTGTACACCTTCACCTGCTGTGTGCGGGCGGGGGCGCCGCTCCGGCTGAAGGGGCCGTGGAGGACGTCGTGGTAGTCGTAGTCCTCGCCGTTGCGCAGGAACAGGTCGGTGTGTCCGTCGCCGTTGAAGTCGCCCGCGGTGATGTCCTCGCCGACCTGGGCGTTGGCAGGGGCGTCGAGGCGTACGGCGCCCTGTCCGGAGATGCCGGTCCTGCGGCCCCACAGGACGATGACCGATCCTCCGGTGTTGTTCTCCGGCTGGTACTCGCGGGTGACCACCGCCAGGTCAGTCAGGCCGTCGCCGTCCAGGTCGCGGGAGACCATCGCGTAGCCGAAGCCCTGGTTGTCGCCGGAAGTGCCGGGCACACCGGGGGAGTCCTGGGTGAGGACCGTGGTCCGCGCGGGATCGGGACCGTGCGCCGAGCCGTAGCTGATGGTGAGGTAACCCGCCCAGGTGTGGCCGCCGACCTTCGCGCCGGGGGCGGCGACGGCGACGTCCTGGTAGCCGTCACCGTCGAAGTCCGCACGCACGGTGGTGGCGCGGTCCCGCGCGGACGCGGTGCCCGCGACGACCGGCAGGCTGAGCGAGCCGATCAGGGCGGCGGCTGCGGAGATGGATATGGCGGCGGATCTGGCGGGTCGGCGCATTCCCACGGTTCCTCCCTAGGGCGCGAGCGCTGACGAGGCGCGTCGCGCGGATGTGATTCATCTGCCAGACACGTGGAAACGGCCGATGGTTGTGCCCTGAACGGCAGGTGAACCGGTGGCCGTCGTCAGCGGCCCATCAGCGGCCCGTCCTACGCTGCCCGACCGTCCGGCACGGAGCTGACCTGAGTGAGTCGACGGAGAGGCGGGCTGATGGTGTCCACACGTACCGGTAGGACCGGCAGGACCGGTGGTACCCGCAGGACCGGGTGGGTCGCCTGGGCCGCTTGGATCGTCGGCGCGGCGTTCACCTTCTTGACGGCCACGGTGACCGCGTACGCGGCTCCGGCGGAGGCGGCCGGTGCCGCCGTCCGCACCCGCGCGTCCGCGATCAACATCGTCGCCCTGCACAGCGGGATGTGCCTGGAAACCGGCTCGACCGCGAGCGGCGAACCGGTCCAGCAGCGTTACTGCGTGGGGAAGCGCGGTGCACTGTGGACCCTGCGCCAGTCCTCCATGGGGACGGGCCTGGTGCAGGTGGTGAACTCCGCCAGCGGCCTGTGCATGGCGGTGGCGGACTCCAGCTCCGCCGACGGCGCTCAGGTCCGCCAGGAAAGCTGCGGCGACCAGCCCGGCGCGAGTTTCCGTACGGTGGACAGCGGCGAGGGCGCCTGGCTGCAGCCGATGACGGCGAGCCCGCACAAGTGCGTGGGCGTCGCCGCGGCCTCGGTGGCCGACCGGGCGGGGTTGCAGCAGTGGGCCTGCGAAAGTGCGGCCGGAGTCCGCTTCGAGCAGCGGCAGCCGCCGCGCGAGTGGCGCACCACGATCGTGAACACGGTCGGCGGCAAGTGCCTGGGCATACGCAACGCGAGCCACGCCGAACAGGAGTGGGCGCTTCAGCGGACCTGTTCGGGCAGCGCCGATGAGAGCTGGCGCATCGTCGTGCTCGGCCAGGGGGCGGTGGCCATCGTCAACGGCAACAGCGACAAATGCCTGGTGGCCACCCGTGACACGAACGGGGCCAACGGAAGCCAGGCCAAGCAGGCCACCTGCGAGGGCTATCCGTATCAGACCTGGTCCTTGGAGGAGACGGCTCCGGGGCAGTACGCACTGAACAACCACCTCCTGCGCCAATACCTGGGCATCCGCCCGCCGGTCACCGCCGAGGCGGCCCTGGCGGAGTTCTGGGAGCGAAGCCCGGACCGGGCGCAGGAGTGGCGGATCAGCGGCGGGTGACGGTCTCGCGGGGCCGTGCGTATGAGGCACGGCCCCGCGGGCGCTGCGTGGGTGTGGGGGTGCCGACGGTGGTGCGCCGGTGGTGGTGGGGCTACATCTTCGGCATGAGCACGGAGTCGATGATGTACACCGTGGCGTTGGCCGTCCTGACGTTGCCGCACACGACGTTCGCCGTGCCGTTGACCTTGTAGGACTCGCCGGACCCCGAGGTGGTGAGCTTGCTGCCCTGGAGGGTCTTGAAGGAGCCGTCCTTCATGTCGTCGGGCGCGACCTTCTCACCTACGACGTGGTAGGTGAGAACCTTGGTGAGCTGGTCCTTGTTGTTGAGGAGTCTGTCCAGGTCGGCCTTGGGGACCTTCTTGAAGGCGTCGTTGCTGGGCGCGAAGACCGTGATGTCCTTCGCGTTGTTGAGCGTGTCGACGAGACCGGCCTTCTCGACCGCGCTGACCAGGGTGGACAGCGCCGGGTTGTTCGACGCCGCGGTGGCGACCGGGTCGTCCGCCATGCCGCTGAAGCTGCCTGCCCCTTCCTTGGGGACGCTGGAACAGCCCGACCCGAAGGGCCCGGACATGTCGTCGGCGTGGGCGAGCGGAGCGGTGAGGCCGAGGGTGAGCGGCAGGGCGAACGCGGCCAGGGCCGCGACCGCGACGCGCCGGTTGCGGGGGGTGCGGTGAACATTCATGATCGGTTCCTCCTTGCGTGTCCGTCGCACTGGTAATCCGATGCCACATGGGTGGGCGGATTGCCGATTTTGTCGGTTTTCTATGCGTCAGCGGTCGGTGGGGCGTCCCGCAGGGCCCAGCGGATGAGCCCGGTGACGGCTCCGCCCGCCGGACGTACGGCCCACCGCTCGGCTCGCGCGCAGCGCCCGAGGTGCAGTTCCGCCGCCGCCCACGGGGGCAGCAGGGATACGGCGTTGGCGGCGAGCACGGCGTACAAGGGCCAGGCGGGCAGGGGAAGCGGCGGCCTGAACAGGAGGTAGCGCGTGCATTCCCGCGCCTCTGGCGTACAGCGCAGTTCGGTGCGGTAGGAGCGCAGGCCCGCCTGCAACTCCTCTACGGTCCGCGGGGGATCGGTGACGCCGAGGGCGCGGGCGATCCGGGCCATGCCGCGTACGTAGCCGTCGGCCTCCTCGGCGCTCAGGGTGCGCGCTCCGAACCGCTGGTGCGCCCGCAGGAAGCTGTCGGCCTCGGCCATGTGCACCCACTTCAGCAGGTGGGGGTCCGAGGCGCGGTAGGCGATGCCCTGGGCGCTGACGCCGCTGATCGCGGTGTGCATGGCGTTCAGCCGGTCGCAGGCCGCCTGGGCGCTCGCCGCTGTGCCGTAGGTCGTGCGGGCCAGAAAGGTGCTGGTGCGGTGCAGCCGCCCCCACGGATCGCCCCGGTAACCCGAGTGCGCGGCGACCGCCGCCATGGCCGCCGGGTGCAGCGATTGGAGCAGCAGCGCGGTGAGGCCCCCGACGAACATCGCGCTGTCGGCGTGTACGACACGCACGGGGTCGTCCGGCGGGAACCAGCGGGGGCCCGGCGTGGTGTGGATCTCCCGCCGGTTGCGCGGCCCGTCCGGCCCGGCGACCCGAGCGAAGAGCACGTTCCCGGCGCGTCGGCGCACCCGGTCCATGGCGTGCACGGCTCACTCCACCGAGCGTACGGGCGGCGGGGCGGCCGCGGCGGGCGCGTCCCGGGTCTCCGCCTGAGGGAGGGACGGGGCGGTCCGGCGCCCGGCGCTGCCGACGCCGACCAGGTCGGGGTGGCGCTGGCGCCAGTAGGGGTTGTCGTGGGGCAGGCCGCCGCTGACGCGCCCGTACATGCCGAAGGTGACGATCAGCAGCCCCATGACGAAGCTGAAGATGACGTTGGACATGGCGAAGCCGAGGACATTGGCGGGCCGGTCGAGGACGAAGAGGTGAAAGAAGCCGCTGAGGACGAACAGAGTTCCCACGATCATGTTCAGGGTGGAGGCGATGTTGCCGCCGATGACGCCTCCCGCGACGAGCACCAGGCCCACGATCACGGAGATCAGGCTGAGCAGGCCGTTGGTCGACAGGCCCGCCACCCGCGTTCCGTCCGTGTCGAAGAAGCTGAGCTGGTCGGCGAAGCCGAGGCAGCCGAAGACCAGCAGAATCACCCCGCAGAGCGCGGCACCGGTGCGGTACACCAGGCCCAGCCGGTGATCGACCGGGAAGTCCTCTTGCAGTTTCATGTCGGCCTCCTGCGCGCGACGAGCCAGGCCACGGAACCGGTGGTCCAGGGGTCCAGGGGTCCAGTCGTCCGGTGGTCCAGTGGGCTTTCAGCCTGTGCGCGCGGCCGCCGCGATTCATCCTGCGTCGATCCCGCATCGAAATCGGCTGACCGGGTCGGAGCGTTCCGTCGCAGGTCAGAGCCTTGCGGCGGCGCGACGCGGGGCGAGGCGCGGCGCGGCTTCGGCCGCCGCGCGCAGCAGCGTCGCCGCCTCCGCGAGGCCATGGCAGCGGGCGGCCCCGGGCAGGGGCGGCCGGCCCCAGCCCGGACCGGCCGGTACGAACAGCGCACGCCGCCGGGCACCGGCGGGACCCCACTCCATGGCCGCGACGTGCCGGGCCAGCGGGGCGTCGGCCGTGCGGCGGGACTGTGACC
>NZ_JASKYR010000189.1:0-12171 GCF_041028215.1 Streptomyces flavofungini | reverse complement strand
CTGCCCTGGGATGCCGTGGCGCTGGGGGGTGTACGCCTGCGGCTGGCTCAGTTGTGGATCAGGCGGAGGGCGCGTTGACCTTGCCTGCCGCGAGCCTCTTTAGGTGGGCCTCGTACTCGTCCTGCCACGCCTGCGGGTCGTGGCCCGCCCTCTTCGCCTCGTCGGCCGCGAACTCGCCGATCTCGCCGGACTCGCCCTGCTGGGTGACGTCGTCGAGGGTCTTGCGCAGCAGGTCGGGGGCCGCCATCTGGAGTGCCTTCAGCAGCCGGTAGGCGATCCATGACTGGCTGCCCGCGAGGGCGTAGGCGGTGAGGGCCCCGGGGTCACCTGTTGCCAGCTTGAAGACGTCCGTGGTGGAGCGCAGCGTCTGCTTCAACAGGTCTTCGATGTAGGTCTCGACAAGGTGGTCCTTCTCCTCCAGGTCGAGGGCCTCCCAGTGGTTGAGCGTGTCGTCCTGGGTGACGGTCGGCCCGGTCTCGCCGAGGGAGCCCTTCCACATTTCCCAGCGGCCTTCGGGGCTCTCTTCGTCGCCGATGCGGTGAGGCATCTGGAGACCGACGAAGTTCGTGGCGTAGATGACAGCGGGTTTGTCGTAGGAGGACTGCCAGATGGTGATGCGGCCGCCCGCGTGCTGCCAGCGGGCGAGGAGCTTGGAGTCGTATCCGGTCCATGGGGACTCGGTCGGGTCGTGGCGGAGTGCGGTGCGGATCATGTCGCGCCACTCGGGGAAGTAGCCAGTGCTGGCCGGGATGACGAGCTTGCCGCGCCTGCTGGTGGCGGTCAGTCCTTCAGTTCCGGTCGTGAGGTGGACGTCGGCTTCGCCGGGGTGAGAGTCGGCCCAGGCCCGTAGTGTTGCGACGTTGTCGCCCCACTCGGCTGCGCTGATGGTGAGCTTCCAGGCGGGGGCGATACCGACAGCGCGTTCGCGGGCAGCGGCGAGGGTGAAGCGGTCGGTGGCGACGGCGTGCAGGTACTGACCGTTGTAGTCAAGGTGTACGCCTTCGATGAAGCCGGTTCCGCTGTACCGGCCGACGTGAGGGTCGACCCGGCGCAGCAGCTCGGTGAGCTGGTAGGCGGTAAGGCTGGTTGCGGACAAGGCTTCTCCCTGTGGGATCGTTGTTGTGGGATCCCCGGGCGGTCGCTTCGCTCGGGGGTTCTGCTGTGGCCGCCGGCCGCAGGGGGCGGGACACCGTGCGACCGGCGGAGTGCTGCGGACGGTGCGCTGCTGGTTTAGAACAGGGCGGGTTCTTCGGCCTTCCGCCAGCCCGAGAGTGTCCAGGTCAGCCCGGCCTGCCGGCGGCTGTCGCAGATCGGGTGATGGCACTCTTCGCCGGTGATGCTGTCGAAGCCGCGGCACGACATCAGGTAGCGGAAGAGCCGGGACTTGACGGCCTTCTCGTCGGGGGAGAGTGCGCTGTCCCGCACCAGGGCCGCTTTGAGGGTGGCCGCGGTGCCGGTGCCGTCGCAGCCGCGCGTCCCGTAGGGGTCTCCGTGGCGCGCGATGAGCTGCTGGCGGGTCACCTCGGCCACGTCTCCGCACACCCGGCAACCCGTGACGTGTAGGCGCTCGGTGCTCTTGGGGTCCCAGTGCGGGGTCCAGGCGATCTCGCCTGGGCGGGGGCGGGTTGCYGGGTTGTAGCGGTCGTACTGGCCGACTGTGTCCGGCGCATCCTTCCAGTGGTGCACCAGGTCTCCGCCTTTCTGATCCAGTCGGAACACCTTGACCTCAAACGGGGTGGCCTCGAACCAGTAGCGGTGCTCGCCGATGACGCGTTTCCAGGCCGTCACGCCGTGGTTTCCGCTGAGCGGCGCCCGTGCGGTGATTTTCACGACGCCTCCTGCGCGGCTGGGATGGGCTGTGTGTCGTCGGCGCCGCGCCCCCAGCTGGCTTGCCGGATGACGCCGGGGTCGGTGACCGCGGCGAGCGGGGAGGCGGCGAGGTGGACGACGGGTCCGGCCTCGAAGCGCTGCTGCACGGTCGGGCACGGCTGGGTGCTGATGTGCTGCGGCAGCGGCTTGACCGCTGTGGCGTTGGCGAGCTGCGCCTGAGCCGCGGTCAGCGCCGCTTGGAGGCGCTCTGCCTTGGCTCGCTCCCCGCGCAGGTCGATCTGTGCCGTATCCAGGCGTTCCGCCAGCTGGCCACGCTCGTCCTTCAGTTCGTCGATCTCGGTGGCCATGGCGACCAGGTGGCAGGCCGTGCTGTCGGCTTCCCGCTCTAGCCGCCCGATCTTCTGGACGAGTTGCCACGGCGTGAGACCGCGGTGCTTGTAGCGGGTGCGGAGATCCTGAGTGATGCTCACCGGTCCTACTCCTTCCGGGCGAGGTCGCGGATGCCGGGCCGGGGCCGGGCGATGGGGGTGCGGGTCTCGTCGCGTTCGGGGCGGCCGGGCGCGGGCTGCGGTACAGCAGCACGGGCGGACTGTGCGGTTGCCTCGACGCCGAGGAGAAACAGCAGGCCGCAGCCGATGACGATCAGGTCAGTGGACATGAGCGGCCTTCCGGGTGAGGAGGTAGAAGCGGTGGTCCTCGGATCCGCCTTGGATGAGGAGGCCGTGCCGGTGCAGGGCGTCGAGGTCGCGGCGGGCGGTGGTGCGCTTCGGGGCGCCGAGGCGGCGGTTGAGGTTGTGGACCCGGCCCGCCTGGACGATGCCGCCCTCGGCCCGCAGCGTTTCGAGGAGCTGCCGTTGGCGTTCGGTCAGTGCGTGCATCACGCCTCCGGGTTCAGCTCGTCGGGGATGTCGATGAATCCGGCGAGGATGGATTCGATGAGCCGCTTGTCGGTGATCCAGGCCGGGACGCGGCGCGGGGTGATGCCGACGCCGACGAGCAGACTCGGCAGGACGACCGGCTCAGCGGTGGCCGCCATGGGCGGCAGCGCGTCGAGGGCGGTGGTCGGCCGCTCTGGCAGGATCGCGGTCATCACGCGGCCTCCTGCTCGTATGCGGTGTGGACGGTGGTGATGGCGGCGATGTACTCGTCGCACTGCCGCGGCGTCCACAGCGCCTCATCGCGGCCGAACGCGTCGTGGGCGAGCCGGTCGACGCGGGCGAGGGCGTCCTCCTCACGGTCCGCCACCGGGCGGAGCGGAATCACGATGGCCATCACGCCACCGCCCTGGTGTCACGCGCGGCGTCGTACAGGTCGATGCCGTGACGGATCGCGTGGCAGCACCACAGGAAGTCCCAGGCGTAGTCGGAGAAGTCCCATTCCCAGGTGTCCTCGAACTGGTAGCCGAGGTAGGCGAAGTCATTCAGGACGTTCCGGGCCGTGTGTTCGCTGCTCAGATCCTCGTCGAGGACCCAGGTCCGCAGGTGCTTACCGGTTCCGGCGGGGACGCCACCCCAGCGGGCGTCGTTCACGAACTGCTCGACGACGCGCTGCCGCAGCGCTTCTTCGGAGTACTCCTTGACGGACGCCCGTCCCCCGCCGAGCTTCTCTGCCCAGTAGTGCGGGTTGATGCCGGACCGGTCGGAGCGGAAGAACTCGAACATGTCGGTGAGGCGGGTGAAGACGTACCCGTCGCCGACGTCTCCGCGGATTGCGAGCGAGCCGGGCCAGGTGACGATCTCGAACCAGTACTCGCTGAAGCGTGGGGCCCTAAACCGCAGGTGGCGGTACAGGCCGTTGTCGTGTAGGACGGTCATCTCATGCTTGGCCGTGTCGCGGGCGAAGCGCTCGGCGATCTCCGGGTAGTCGTTCATGCCGCCACCTCCGGGAGGTGCGCGAACCGCTCCTGCCGGATCGCCCAGTCGCGGAGCTCGGCCACGCGGTCGGCGAGCAGGTCGAGGAGTTCCGGGCTGCTGCCGGTGACGGTGATACCGACGACACCGCTGCCTTCGCCGAGGATCAGCGTGGCCCGCTGCTTGCCGTCCACGTCACGGTCGTAGCGGGTACGGACCGGGCCGTCATCAAGGTCGACGGTCAGCCCGCCGATGATCTGGGCAGTCATGCAGCACCTCCGGGGCGCCAGTCGGGGTAGTCGGTGTCACAGGCGCACGCTTCGGGGTGTGCGCAGGCCAGGGCGGCGAAGGCGCCGTCGCAGGGGTCGAGCAGGTGCCGCTGCTCGGCAGCCCGACCGGCAAGCAGCAGGGACTCCTCGGCGGCCGAGGCGACCACGTCCAGGGCGGCCTTCACAGGTGAGAGGCGGGATGTGGTCATCGGGCCACCGCCTCGTCGTAGCCCTCCCAGTTGTCCACGCCAGCCGCGTGCAGAGCACGGAGCTTGGCGGCGTCCATTCGGAGCGGACCGACCTCTTCACGCAGGGCCGCCAACTCCGCATCACGCTCGCCGAGGATTCCGGCGAGCCGGACGGACCCGGCGCGCGCCTCGTCGCGTTCGGCGCGGACCGCAGCCAGCTCGGCGGCGACGACCTTGCGAACGGCAGGCATGACCAGGTCGGCGATTGCCAGACTCCGATTACGGTCCTCCTGGCCATACGTCAGGTAGATCGCGGACGCGATCTTCTCCCGGATCTCGGCTGCGCGCTGCGATGTCAGGCGGTCACTCATCGCCGTCACCCGCCTCGGCGTCGATGCGGTCCTGGCAGTCCGGGCACAGGCCGGTGATCTGGTACTCCGCCTGATAGCGGGCAGCCTCATCGGCGTCCCAGAACACGCGGGCCGTACCGTCCCCGCCCACCAGCGGCTCACCGCAGCCGATCGGCGGACGCAGGCAGCGCTCCTCACGCACCGCATCCGCAGGCAAATCCCCGCCCGTGATAGCGGCCAGGAACTGCGACTTGCTGCGCGCCAGACGGTCGGCGTCCACCGGCACCACGTCCTCGACCTGCGCGAGAGCGTTGCGGATTTCCGCGTCCGCATCGCCGATCTCGAAGTCGGCCAGGGTGATGGTGTCGCTCGGCCGAATACGGTCCGGGGTGGCCGCCACCTCCTGCCACGTGCCCAGCACCCGCGCCACCGCGTCGAGCACCGCGTCGTTCGGGTCCTTGTGCCAGTAGCCGAGCAGCGCACACGACAGCTCACTCGCCAGATCGGCCTGCTCGGCAGGCTCCAGATTGAAACGCCACACCAACGGGTCCGAGATCATCGCTCGCCACCGCCGATCCGCACGGTCAGGCCCGGGTTGTACGCGGCCAGCACCTTGTTCGCGAAAGCCTGACGGCCCAAGTCCTCGCCGATCCGCTCCTTCACGGCACGGCGTGCGTCAGCGGGCATCTCGCCCGCCCACAGCAGACGGGTCATCGTGACGACATTCCGGCCAGCCGTCTTCTGCTCGGCCAGCGCGGTCAGCACGTGGCCGGGGAGGCTCTGGCCGATCCACAGCTCGATCGCGGCAGGCGCCGTAGGCCTCGGCTCATCCGGGAACAGGGAAGAGATCACGACGCCTCCCCGAGTGCCTGCTGCGCCGGGTACGTGGCCGCATAAAACTCGTCCCACACCTTGTCGAACATCGGCCGGTCAGCCTCGGTGTACGACTTCACCGCCCGCTCGCGGCCGTCCACCAGACCCACAGAGTCCTTCGGCTTCTCCCCGTGCTTCATCTGGTAGGCCAGCGACACCCGCCGCCCGAACGACGAACGCACCGACCGGCACTCATCAGGCGTCAGTCCGCGGTCCTTCAGGTACGTCTCGACCAGCAGTGCACGGTCCTCGGCAGGAATTTCGGCGATCTCGCCGGCGGCCTCCGCGTAGTGGTGCAGCTGACGTGAGCGCTTCCACTTCGGGTCGACCGTGTCGTCCATGGCCGCGATGAGCTGGACCAGGCCCAGCGCGCGTCGGATGCGGTGCTCCTCGATCTGCTGCTCCAGCGCGTCGAGCTGCTCGTCGGTGGCGCGCTCGTTGATGGCGCCGCCCTTGGTCCAGTACGCCTCAATCGCGTCTGCGGTCTCGTTCTGGAAGGCGACCAGCGTGGGACGGATCTCCTTGGCGACACGGTGTTCGTTGACCGTTGCCAGAAGCATGAGGAAGGTGCGGACCGGAACAACTGCCATGCTCCGGGTCTTGCCGTCCTCGGCGACCATGGGGCTCCGCCCCACAGTTGCCCACGAGCGGCTGCGCAGCTTGGCCAGCTGGGTGGAGTAGTCGAGTCCGAGCTCTTCGACGGCGGGCTTCAGCACGATGTGCGGCAGGCTGTCGACGAGAGTGGTGTGGATGGAGCCCGCGGACAGGTCGAGTTTCACGACCTCACGGGAGTTGGGTGATGATGGGGACACGGGGTGCCCTTTCTCTTGCAGGTAGGTGCAGGTGAGGGAGTTCCTCGTAGGCCCCGTCTGCCGGTGTGTGAGAGCCCGGCGGGTGGGGCCGCATGCCGCCTAGGCGGCGCGAAGGGCTCGGGCCTTTTCCTGAGCCCTGGCGTTCTTGCGGCCGAACTCGTGGATGCGCTGGCGATCCCGCTTCGAGGTGACGAGGCTGCGGCCAGGCTTGGACGCGATGCCCAGGGCCTTGATGCGGCGGCGGGCGGTCCCGACGCTGATGTTCAGCACGTGAGCCGTCTCCTGGACGCTCATGTACTCCTGGTTGACGTCGCGCGGCGGCTGGGGGAGGCCGTATCGCAGGTACTTCTCGCTGGGCACCTAGGTGCTCCCTTCGGGAGGGGTCTCGGGTGGGGCCAAGAGCTCTGATTCGTTCGCCCCCAGGGCTTGTCGCAGCCGCTGGTATCGGGCCGGTCTCATGCGGGTGCGAGTGCCGTTCTCGATATGGCTGAGGTAGCGGCGGCTTATGCCTGCGGTCTCGGCCAGCTCGGCGACTTCCGCGCCCGCCTCCTTACGCAGTTCACGGACCTTGCGGCCGTTCACCGTGTAGGTGGTTGGGGGTTGGTGCATGAGAAGAAGTTAGCCCTAGTTAGCCCACGTGTCTAGCCCTAGTTCGACTGATTTGACTCCGCGCTATTCGATCTAGATAGCCCTACTTAGCCTTCGATGCGTCTATGCAGGTCAAAGATTCAGCCTTAGGTGGCCCCGGTCCTAGCTGGCCCTGGCTGGCCCTGCCAAGATGGAGCCATGTCGACAGACCTCGGGCGCCTCGCCGAAGCCGTGAAGAACCGCCGGCTCGCCCTCTACACATCGCGTGTAGCCGCCGCCAGCACGGCCGGACTCTCCAAGGACACGTGGAAGCGTGTAGAAGAAGGACAGACCGTCCGGGACGGCACCTACGCGAAGATCGATGAAGCGTTGAAGTGGGCGCCCGGCAGTTGCGCCGCGATCCTCGCGGGGCGCTCGGCGATGCCCGTTGAAGACGTCGCTGGTGCTCCGGGCACCGTGACGACGAGGGTTCCCGACGCGGCCCTTGACGACGAGGTCCGCGACGTAGTGCAGCTCGCCTCGATCGCCACCACGGGACTTCCAGCTGACGAGATCCGCGCCCTGGCCAACCGTGTGGTGCAAGACCTGAAGAAGCGCGGAGTGATCTGACGGAAGTTCACTCGAAAGGCGTGGCGTACAACCATTTGCTTCAGCTGATCTGTTACAGATTTCCCGCATCCGTACTGGGGCGTAGGTGGCCACAAGTGGCCTAAGACATGGCAGAGTCGAACGCGTAGAACCCTTGGAGGCTCCTGCTAGCCCGAGTTGGGGGAGCCATGTACAGAGATGCGGTCATAGCCGACTACGGGCCGGGCTTCACTGGCAGCGCGATCAAGGTTCAGGGCAAGATCGTGTGTGTCGTCCCGCCACAACCGAACAGGCGTATCAGGCAGGCGATGCGCCAAAACCTGCGCGAGCTCGGAGAGGACTGCGGCACCTGCCGCAACTGCCCCATCGGCAATCCGAGCTGAACGCATCATGGTGACGCGGAGCCTAGGCGGTAGGGGTACCTGCCAGGCATCCGCGTCAGATCATGTCTAGGGGGCTGCAGCCGATGTCACGACAGAGTCAGGACGTCTACATCGAGTGGCGCGGCGGCACCTGCCGCGTGAAGTGGTGGACCGGAGAGCGCCTGCCCAGCGGGCGCAAACGTTTCGCAGCGAAGGGCGGGTTCCTCGACGAGGACACCGCCCTGGACTACGGGCGGGACCAGCGGTACGAGATCCGCCACGGGTTGCATGTCCCTGCCGCCAACGGCGCAACACCCATGTCCCAGTGGCTCGACGAATGGCTCGCCTCCCTCGACCTCGCGCACCTGTCGCTTCGTAACTACCGCTGGGCCATCGACTCGCACATCCGCCCACACTTCGGCTCTAAAGCTGTCGGCGAGATCGGCATCCTCGACGTCCGCGCGTTCAAGGCCCACATCCAGCGCACCCTCGGCACCGACAACAGTCGGCACAACGTCATGATGGTGCTCGGCATGGTGATGGACGACGCCGTTGCGGCCGGACTGAGGAAGGTCTCCCCAGTCGAACGCAAGCGGCGCCGCGGCCGGTACAAGAAGAAGAAGCGCGAGCGGAAGAAGGACATGGCGGTGGCCGCCGTCGACCGTCTGGCCCGCAATGCCGAGGTCGTCTTCGGCTATTCCGGCTACGCACTGATCTGGACGATGGCCATGACAGGTATGCGTCCGGCAGAGCTGTTCGGTCTGACGCGCGAGTACTGCTATCCGACCTGGCCCGGCAGCGATCCCCGTACAGACCCCGGCGAAGCGGAGCGGCATGAGGAGGAGGCCGGTCGGTACGGGCCGGGCGAAGGGCGTCTGCCGGCCATCCGCGTCGAGCGGCAGGTGCAGTACGAAGCGAGTGTGCTCGGCTTCTATCCCCCCAAATACGACTCTTACCGGACTCTCGTGATTCCGCCGTTCCTCGCAGAGATGTTGCAGAAGCTCCTGGCCAGCCACACCTCGCCGTGGGTGTTCGTGGGTGTGGACGGCGGCTGTCTGGCGCAGACGGATTTCAACACCTTCTACTGGCGTCCCACGGCTGACGGCAGCGACGAACAGCCGCGTCGGGCGGGTGTCGACCGGCGCCCTGCCCTGCCCCCTGTTCCCGGCTTCGCGGGCAAGCGCATGTACTTGATCCGGCATGGCCACAAGGAGTGGATGGATGAAGACGGCCATCCCCGCTTCGTCGTGGAGACGCGCATGGGCCACGAGCTTCCCGGCGTGGAGGGCATCTACAGCAACCTCACTCCCGCGATGGAGCGACGCGTGGCTGCCTCGCTGCAGGCCCGGTGGGACTCCTACAGGGCAGAGCTGGCGCCGGAGGAAGCTGTGGAGATCGAGCCCCGCCCGGTTCAGCCACGCGTCTCGGCTCTGGTCCGCGACGTCATGGGGCGGGGCATCACAGCTCCCATGAAGGTGCTGCGCGAGGTGCAGGGCTTGAGTCCGGAGGCCCGCTACACGCAGGTGCGCTCGGCGGTGCAGAGAGAGCGTGAGCGGCTGCGTAGGGATGCCGCTCGTGGGGCGTGAGCGACGACTTCGGTTTCCCACTGGTTTCCCAGTATGGTGGGAGCCGAGGATTCGTCCCCTCGTCAGAGGCTCTCACTAACCGCATCGTTGACCTTCTGCGCGATGTCCCCGAGTCCGATGCAGCCGATCTTCACCACTGTCTCCCTACCGCCCGCCGCCGCTCTGGCGCCCAACTGTCCCCACGTCCGCCGCCCGCACGGTCCGCGCGGGCGCTCCGGACGCCGTTCCGGCAGCATACGGGGGCTGCGGCGGGCGCCGGCCGGCGAGGCGGCACACCAGCTCGGCCTTCGCGCCGTCCGGGGCCCTGCCGCCCTCGCTCTCACTCCACCGCTCTCACTCCACCTCGCTCCCCTCCCCCACCTCCCGCTCCAGCCGCGCCAGGGCGGCCTTGATGCCGTTTCCGTACCCGTCGTCCTCCAGGGAGCCCGCCGCCCCACGGGCCCTGCGCAGATGGGTGCGGGCCGCGGCGGGGCGGCCGAGCTTCACATAGTCCGCCGCCAGGTTCAGATGCAGGGAGGGGTAGAAGCCCCGCACCGCGAGCGACTGGTGGTGCTCGCTCAGCCGCTCGTCCGTCAGCTCGTCCGCGGCGGACAAGGCCCGCAGGTCCCACGCCAGTTCGGCCGAGGGGTCCTCCTGGGTGTCCGCCATGTAGTGCGCGAGCGTGCAGCGGTGCAGCGGGTCCCCGTCCTCGCCGATCTCCCCCCACAGCCCGAGGAAGCGGCCCTGCGCCTCCTCGCGGTCGCCGCCGTGATGCAGCATGACCGCCTGCCCGATGCGCGTCATCATCGCGTCGTCCGCCGCCTGCTCCTGCTGCTCCGTCACCGGGTCCTCCGTGGTCGTACGGCCTACGCCCCATCCCTCATGACGCTAGCGGCCACCACTGACAATCGCGGTCAGGCTCGTTCGGACGGGGGACGCTCGCACGTGTACCGCTGGGCCAGGCCGGTGACGCTCCTCGCCACCTCCGCGCGGAGTTCGGGCGGGCCGAGGACCTCCGCCTCCAGGCCGAGCCGCAGGATGTCGCCGACGGCCACCGGCAGCGCCTCCACCTCGAGCTCGACCTCCGCCCAGCCGTCCGCGCCCGGCTCGTCCGCCCCGTCCGCGGCCCGCGCGCCGGGCGCCCCGAACATCGCGGGCAGCAGCCGCAGTCCCGCCCGGGTCACCCGCAGCCGCGCGGTGCCCCGCAGCACGCGGGCCTCCAGCTCCCGCGAGGCCTCCCGCCAGTACCCCGCGAGGTCGAAGTCCGCAGGCCGCGCACACGGCTCCGCCGCCACGGTGACCGCCAGGAAGCGCGAGACGCGGTAGGTGCGGACGTGGCCTTCGGCGGCGGCCACGAGATACCAGTTGCCCGCCTTGAGGACGAGGCCGAGCGGATGGAGCACGCGGCGGACCTCGCCGCCCCAGCGCCGGTAGTGCGCGCTCAGCACCCGCTGCCGCCAGACGGCGTCGGCGACCGCGGCGAGCAGCGGCGCGGGCTCCGCCGTACGGAACCAGGCCGCCGCGTCGAGGTGGAAACGCTCCTGGATGCGGCGCGAGCGCTCCCCGAGCCCCGCGGGCAGCGCCGCCGACAACTTCAGCTGCGCGGTGGCCAGTTCCGCGCCGAGCCCGAGGTCGGCCGCCGCTCCGGGCATCCCGGCGAGGGCGAGGGAGTCGGCCTCGTCGTCGGTGAGCCCCGTGAGCCGGGTGCGGTAGCCGTCGAGGAGCCGGAAGCCGCCCGCCGGGCCCCGCTCGGCGTAGACGGGCACCCCGGAGGCGGCGAGCGCCTCGGCGTCGCGGTAGACGGTCCTGACCGAGACCTCCAGCTCCTCGGCCACTTCGGGCGCGGTCATCCGCCCCCGGTTCTGGAGGAGCAGCAGGAGGGCGAGGAGCCGGTCGGCGCGCATGGCCCAAGTCTGCCCCGGTACCTGACAGAAGGTGTCAGGTACCCCCGGCAGAGTGCTCCTCACGGCGGCCCGGCCGCCGGAACCTCAGAACCCCCACCCCGCAGCGGAGGAACACCCATGCCCAAGACCCGCATCACCGGCACCTTCACCTTCACCCACTGGGACGAGCAGCCCGTGGCCGGGGAGAAGGGCGGTGTGCGCGTCGCGCACGCCGCCGTCTCCAACGACTTCCACGGCGGCATCGAGGCGACGGGCTCCTCGTGCCAGTACACGCTGGCCTATCTCGGCGACAGCGGCGGCACCTACGTCGGCTACGAGCACATCGAGGGCGCCCTCGACGGCCGCGAGGGGTCCTTCGTCATCGAGCAGCGCGGCTCGTTCGTCGCCGACGGCATCGAGTGCGCCTTCACCGTGCTGCCCGGCTCCGGCACCGGCGCGCTCGCCGGGCTGCGCGGAACCGGCACGTTCACCGCGCGCCACGGGCAGAAGTCCACCCCGTACACCCTGGACTACGCGCTCGACGAGTGAGGCGGGCGTGGACGCTCAGCCGATGTCCGGGATACGCCAGTCGATCGGCTCGTGCCCCTGGGCCGCCACCGCTGCGTCGATCTGCGTGAAGGGGCGCGAGCCGAAGAACTTCTTCGCCGAGAGCGGCGAGGGGTGCGCGCCCTTGACCACGATGTGCCGCTCCTCGTCGATGAGCGGCAGCTTCTTCTGGGCGTAGTTCCCCCACAGGACGAAGACCGCCGGGTCGGGGCGGTCGGCCACCGCGCGGATCACCGCGTCCGTGAACTTCTCCCAGCCCTTGCCCTTGTGGGAGTTGGCCTCACCGGCGCGGACCGTGAGCACCGCGTTGAGCAGCAGGACGCCCTGCTGGGCCCAGGGCATCAGATAGCCGTTGTCCGGCACGGGGTGGCCGAGCTCCTCCTTCATCTCCTTGTAGATGTTCCGCAGGGAGGGCGGGGTCTTCACGCCGGGGCGCACCGAGAAGC
>NZ_JASKYR010000188.1:0-11947 GCF_041028215.1 Streptomyces flavofungini | reverse complement strand
CGGCTGCCGGGCGCGGTCCTGTGGACCCGCGCCGGGGCCGACGGCGGCGACGAAGAGCCGCCCCTCCCGCCACAGCAGATCCATGCAGCCGTCGGGGAGCACCGGCCGGACCGCCGCACCGTCGCCGSGGGCGGCCCCGGCGCGGTCCTGTGGACCCGCGCCCGGCAGCCGGGAGGCCCGCTCCCGGTATGCGGTGTGCTGTTCGGCCACGTCCCTCCCCCCCCCCCCCCCCCCCCCCCCCCCCCCCCCCCCCCCCCCCCCCCCCCCCCCCCCCCCCCCCCCCCCCCCCCCCCCCCCCCCCCCCCCCCCCCCCCCCCCCCCCCCCCGCCAGTTGGTCAGGTACGTCATCGGGGGCTCCCCCACCAGCTCCGCGAACCGCCGGGCGAGCGCGGCCCGGGAGACACCCGCCTTCGTCGCGAGGTCCGCGACGGTCCAGGGGTGGGCCGGGTCGTCCTGGAGCAGCCGCAGGGCGCGGCCGACGACGGGGTCGCCCATCGCCCGGTACCAGGCGGGCGCCTCGGCCTCGGGCCGCGAGAACCAGGCCCGCAGGGCGGCGATCAGCAGCAGGTCGAGCAGCCGGTCGAGCACGACCTCCTGGCCGGGGTCGTCGCGGTTCATCTCCTCGGCGAGCAGCGGCGTGAACGGGCAGTCCCACACGTCCGTGGGCAGCGCGAGGAGGGGCGGCAGGGCGTCGAGCAGCCGCCCCGTGATCTCGCCCCGCATCTGGTACGTCCCGATCAGCATCTCCACGGAGCTGTCGCGGCTCTCGCCCCAGGCGCGCAGCCCCAGGCCGGTGTAGCGGGCGACGGGGGCGCCGTCCAGCGGCACGCAGTGCTCGCCGGGCCTGATCTCGGCGAAGGGGGCGATGCCGGGGTCGTCGGCGCAGGTGTAGTGGCCGGGACCGCAGGCGATGGCGAGGTCGCCGGGGCGCAGGTGCTGCGCGGCCCCACCGCTCCGGGGAGTGATCCACGCCGAACCGCGCACCATGATCATGACGGAGATGGGCGCCTCGTCGGCGATGCGCACGGACCAGGGCGGGTCGAACAGCGCCCGGATCATGAAGGCGCCGCGCGCCCGCGGCCCTTCGAGCAAGCCTGCGAGTACGTCCATGGCGGCAGCGTAGACGCAGGCATGTCCGAGCCCGTCCGGCGATTGAGGACGAACCCGGCGGAGCCGGTGATCCGGGGCGCCTACTGCTCCGGTGGCTGGTCGCCGCTCTTCTTCGCATGCGTGCGCAGCCGGGACGTCACGTCGTCCGGGGGGAGGAAGCGGGACCAGCGCTCGGGGAACTCCGAGGGCATCTCGGGGTCGTCGGGGTCGGCGTCGGCGTACGCCTCGCGCGCGGCGGCGGCGCGGGCGACGACCTCCGCCGCCTGGGCCTCCCTTATCCGGTCGTTCGCCGCGCGCGCCGCCGCCGTGGCGACGGACGGCCACACGCGGTCGATGGCCGCGTTGACCGCCGCGCCGACCAGGACGGCGAAGGCGGAGACGCCGATCCAGAGCAGGACGGCCACCGGCGCCGCGAGGGAGCCGTAGATGGTCGGGCCCTCCACCGTGCTCGTGAGGTAGATGCGGAGGAGGAAGCTGCCGAGGACCCACATCGCGAGCGCGATCAGCGCGCCCGGCATGTCCTCGACCCATGGCGAGCGCACCGGCACGGACACGTGGTAGAGGGTCGTCAGGAAGACCACGGAGAGGATGACGACGACCGGCCAGTAGAGGATCTGGACGACCGTCGTGGAGCCGGGCAGCAGATCCACCACCGCGTCGGGCCCGGCCACCATCAGCGGCAGCGCCACCGAACCGATCAGCAGCGCCACGATGAAGAGCCCGAAGGCGAGTATCCGGGTCTTGACGATGCCGCGCACGCCGTCCAGGCCGTACATGACCGTGATCGTGTCGATGAAGACGTTCACCGCGCGCGAGCCGGACCACAGGGCGAAGAGGAAGCCGATGGAGATGACGTCGGGGCGGCTGACCTTGAGGACGTCCTCCAGTATCGGCTGCGCGATCTGGCTGACGCCCCGGTCGGACAGGACCGTACGCGACGCCTCCAGGATGTTGTTCTGGACGCTGGCGATCGTGTCGGCGCCCGTCCACCGGTCGACGTAGGCGAGCAGCCCGATCAGACTGAGGAGCAGCGGCGGCACGGAGAGCAGCGTGAAGAACGCCGCCTCGGCCGCGAGCCCCAGGATGCGGTACTCGACGCACGAGTTGACGGTGTCCTTGAGCAGCAGCCAGGCGGTCCTGCGCTTGGAGACGTTGCGATACAGGGCGCGGGCCCTGTTCCAGCGCCCCGAGGGCCGCCCGGGTGTTTCTTTTGCCTGGTGCACCTCCTTACCGTAGCGGCATGGCAGCCACCACCCACACAGTGACCAACCAGGCTCCGCCCCTGGTGGGATATGACGTATTCGCGTCCGACCGGGCTCTCGTGGAGGGCGTGGAGCGGCATCTTCCCCCGGAGCTCCTCGACGCGGCCCGCGAGGAGCTCTCGCTGCTCGGCCGCAGCGCCGGTTCGGCCCAGGCGCAGGAGTGGGGGACGCTGGCCAACGAGAACCCGCCCGTGCTCCGCACGCACGACCGCTACGGCCACCGGATCGACGAGGTCGACTTCCATCCGTCCTGGCACCGGCTGCTCGGCAAGGCGGTCGGCGCGGGCCTGACCGCCGCGTGGTCGCGGCCCGGCGGGCATGTGCGCAGGGCCGCCGGGTTCCTGGTGTGGTCGCAGACCGAGGGCGGGCACGGCTGCCCGGTGTCGATGACGCACGCGGCGGTGCCCGCGCTCCGCGCCGACCCGGCGCTGGCCGCCGAGTGGGAGCCCCGGCTGACGTCGACCGTCTATGACCAGGAGCTGCGCCCGGCGGCCCAGAAGGCGGGCGCGGTCTTCGGGATGGGCATGACGGAGAAACAGGGCGGAAGCGACGTACGGGCCAACACGACCCGGGCGCGTGGCCTCGCCGAGGACGGGACGTACGAGCTGACGGGCCACAAGTGGTTCTGCTCCGCCCCCATGTCGGACGGGTTCCTGGTGCTCGCCCAGGCCGAGCGGGGGCTGACCTGTTTCCTGGTGCCGCGCGTCCTGGAGGACGGCACGCGCAACGTCTTCGCGATCCAGCGGCTGAAGGACAAACTGGGCAACCGGTCCAACGCCTCCAGCGAGGTCGAGTTCGACGGGACGTGGGCGCGCCGGGTCGGCGAGGAAGGGCGCGGGGTGCGCACCATCATCGAGATGGTCGCGGCGACCCGGCTCGACTGCGTGATCGGCTCGTCGGCGCTGATGCGGCAGGCCGTCGCGCAGGCGGTGCACCACGCCACCTACCGGGAGGCGTTCGGCGGCAAGCTCATCGACAAGCCGCTGATGCGCAACGTACTGGCCGATCTGGCGCTTGAGTCGGAGGCGGCGACGACGCTGGCGATGCGCCTCGCCGCCGCGTACGACGACGGGGGCGAGCAGGAGCGGGCGTTCCTGCGGCTCGCCGTCCCGGCCGCGAAGTACTGGGTGACCAAGCGGTGTACGCCGATGGTCGGCGAGGCCCTGGAGTGCCTGGGCGGCAACGGCTACGTCGAGGAGTCGGGCATGCCCCGGCTGCTGCGCGAGGCGCCCCTCAACTCCATCTGGGAGGGCTCGGGCAACGTCCAGGCGCTCGATGTGCTGCGGGCGCTCCAGCGCGAGCCGCTGGCGCTGAACGCCTTCCTCCAGGAGGTCGGCACGGCGCGCGGCGCGGACCACCGCCTGGACGCGGCGATCAAGGACCTGCTGACGGAGCTGGCCGACCTGGAGGGTGTCGAGGCGCGGGCCCGGCGACTGGTGGAGCGGATGGCGCTGGTGCTCCAGGGCTCGCTGCTCGTCCGGTACGCGCCGCCCGAGGTCTCCGACGCGTTCTGCGCCTCGCGGCTCGGCGGCGACTGGGGCGCGGCGTTCGGCACCCTGCCGCACACCCTGGACCTCGCCTCGGTGGTGGAGCGGGCGGCCGCGCGTCCCTAGCGCGCCCGTGCCCGCTGACACGGGGGTGGTGCTGCGCCGACACGGCACCACCCCCGCACTACCAGCCCCTTGAGGAGCGTGAACACCGCACGGGCGGCGTCGCGTCCAGAGTCGTCCGCCCGCCGGGCGCACGCCAGAGTTGCATGAGGTTGCAACGCGCGACGGGACCCCGGTCCCTTCCTCGTCGAACCATCACGTGCGGGCGCGCATCCGGGGCACGATGAGGGGATGCCCCGGCACACCGGTCCGGCCGGAAAGGAATCCGCGGTGATGGACGCCCCCTCGACGATCGACCTCGCGCGGATCACCGCCATGGATCCCGGCCACGCCGCGCGGCTGCTGATGAAGGTGCGGGACGCCGCCCTGTCCGGGCGCCGCCCGCAGGTGCTGCCGCGTCCCGTGATCGGCGAGTCCTGGGGGCGCATGCTGACCGGTGGCGTGGACCCCGACCACGGCCACGGGTCGCGTCCGCTGGGCGAGGAGGAGCTGGAGCAGCGCAGGCGCGCCTCGCCGCTGGCGGAGGTGCTGCCCGTGGTGCGGCAGGCCCTGGTCTCCGTGGCGGACGCCGCACGGCACATCATGGTGGTCAGCGACGCGGACGGCCGGGTGCTGTGGCGCGAGGGCAACGCGGCGGTGCTGCGGCAGGCGGACGCGCTCGGCTTCGTGCCGGGCGCGGACTGGAGCGAGGACGCCGTCGGCACCAACGGCGTCGGCACCCCCCTGGTGGTGCGGCGCCCGGTGCAGGTCTTCTCCGCCGAGCACTTCGTACGCACCCAGCACGCGTGGACGTGCACAGGCGCCCCGGTGACCGATCCGCGCGACGGCAGGCTGCTCGGCGTGATCGACGTCAGCGGCCCGCTGCAGACCATGCACCCGGCGACGCTCGCCCTGGTCGACTCGGTGGCCAAGCTGGCGGAGGCCCGGCTGCGGGAGCGGCACGAGCGGTCGCTGAACCGGCTGCGCGCGGTCGCGGCCCCCATCCTCGCCCGTCTGGAAGGGCGGGCGGTCGCGGTGGACGTGCACGGCTGGACCGCCGCCGTCACGGGCATGCCGCTCGATGACCGCCTCGCCCTGCCCAAGTCCCTCATGGCGGGGCGCGCCTGGCTGCCCTCGCTGGGCGTCTGCCGGGTGGAGCCACTGCCCGGCGGCTGGCTGCTGCGCCTGGAGAGTCCGGGCGAGGAGGCCGAGCCGCCCTCGGCCGCCCGCCTCGTCCTCGACGTCAGCGGGTCCCGCCGCTGGACCCTCACGGCTCTGGGCGGCGCCCGCGACTGGACGCACGAGCTGAGTCCGCGCCACGCCGAGCTGCTCTACGTCCTGTCCACCCACCCCACCGGCCGCAGCGCCTCCGACCTGGCCCGGGACATCTTCGACGACCCGGCGCGCACGGTGACGGTCCGCGCCGAGCTGTCCCGCGTCCGCCGCTATCTGGGCGGGCTCCTCGAGCACCGCCCCTACCGCTTCCACGAGGACGTCGAGGTCGACGTGGTCCTCCCCCGGGACCCGGCGGCGCTCCTGCCGCACTCGACCGCGCCCGCCGTACAGCGCGCACGGCACCCATGACGCCCGCCGCACGACGCGCCCGCCGCCCATGATTCGCTGAGCCCCATGAGCCTCACTGTCACCACCTGGTCGCTTGAGCAGACCTCCCCGCGCGACCTGCTGCCCGCCGCCGCGCCCGAGGGCGACGTGCGCGTCGCGCGCGCCGAAGTGCCCTCGCCCGAGTTCAGCCGCTTCCTCTACGCCTCCGTCGGCGGGGACATCCGCTGGACCGACCGGCTGCCCCTGACCCACGCCGAGTGGGAGAAGCTGCTGGACCGTCCCGGCGTGGAGACGTGGGTCGCCTACGACCGGGGCACTCCGGCCGGGTACGCGGAGCTCGCGGCGCGCGGCGAGCGGGGCGACCAGGCCGAGGGCGTCGTCGAGATCGTCTACTTCGGGCTGCTGCCCGCCTTCCGGGGCCGCAGGATCGGCGGCCACCTCCTGTCGTACGCGGTCGCGCGCGCCTGGGACCTGGCGGGGCGGTGGCCGGGGCTCGCGCCGACCGAGCGGGTCTGGCTGCACACCTGCTCCAAGGACGGCGAGCACGCCATGGACAATTACCTGCGGCGCGGTTTCCGCCTCTTCGACACCAAGGTGGAGCAGGAGCCGGACGTGGCGACGCCGGGCCCGTGGCCGGGGGCGGCGCGCGGCTGAGAACGCCCCCCGGATGTGACCGACGACACCCTTGTCCACGATGCGGGACAAGGGTGTCCGCATTCTGGATAATGCTGGACTGGGCCGAAAGTCCCGTGACACGCTTCCGTCATGGATCGCACTGGAATTGCCTTGGTGAGTCGGCGTCACGTCGACCTCGGCCGCATGTCCAGCGCCATGTGTCCGGCTCGCTGATCGACTCAGCACCGCCGCACATCTGATCATCGCCTTTCCCTTACTTTCTCCCTGCGCAGAGCCGCGCGCACCTTTTCCGTGCGCCCATACCCGCAGGCCAGAAGCGCTTTCCCGCTGCCCGAAGGACGTATCCCCATGCCCGCCACGCCAGAGAAGCCCGCCCCAGCCACGCCCCGCCGCAAGGCGAGCCGTCACCGCGGCGAGGGCCAGTGGGCCGTGGGTCACTTCACGCCGCTCAATGGGAACGAGCAGTTCAAGAAGGACGACGACGGTCTCAATGTGCGGACACGCATTGAGACGGTCTACTCGAAGCGCGGCTTCGACTCCATCGACCCCAACGACCTGCGCGGGCGCATGCGCTGGTGGGGTCTGTACACCCAGCGCAAGCCCGGCATCGACGGTGGCAAGACGGCCGTCCTCGCACCGGAGGAGCTGGACGACGAGTACTTCATGCTGCGGGTGCGCGTGGACGGCGGGCGCCTGACCACCGAGCAGCTCCGCGTCATCGGCGAGATCTCCGAGGAGTTCGCGCGCGGCACCGCCGACCTCACCGACCGGCAGAACGTCCAGTACCACTGGATCCGCATCGAGGACGTGCCCGAGATCTGGCGCCGGCTCGAAGCAGTCGGGCTCCAGACGACCGAGGCGTGCGGCGACACCCCGCGCGTCATCCTCGGCTCCCCCGTGGCGGGCGTCGCCGAGAACGAGATCATCGACGGCTCCCCCGCCATCGACGAGATCCAGCGCCGCTTCATCGGCAACCCCGACTACTCCAACCTGCCGCGCAAGTTCAAGACGGCGATCTCCGGCTCCCCGCAGCTCGACGTCGCGCACGAGATCAACGACATCGCCTTCGTCGGCGTCCACCACCCCGAGCACGGCCCCGGCTTCGACCTCTGGGTCGGCGGCGGCCTGTCCACCAACCCCAGGCTGGGCGTCCGGCTCGGCGCCTGGGTGGCCCTGGACGACGTGCCCGACGTGTTCGGCGGTGTCATCGGCATCTTCCGCGACTACGGCTACCGCCGCCTGCGCAACCGCGCCCGCCTGAAGTTCCTCGTCGCCGACTGGGGCCCGGAGAAGTTCCGCCAGGTCCTTGAGGACGAGTACCTCAAGCGGAAGCTGACCGACGGGCCCGCCCCCGAGCAGCCCGCGGGCGTCTGGCGCGACCACCTCGGCGTCCACCGGCAGAAGGACGGCCGCTTCTACGTGGGCTTCGCCCCCCGCGTCGGCCGTGTGGACGGCACCACCCTCACGAAGATCGCCGAGGTCGCCGAGGCCCACGGCTCCGGGCGGCTCCGCACCACCGCCGAGCAGAAGATGATCGTGCTCGACGTCGAGCGGGAGCAGGTCGACTCGCTCGTCTCCGCGCTCGAAGCGCTCGACCTGCGCGTCAACGCCTCGCCCTTCCGGCGCGGCACGATGGCCTGCACCGGCATCGAGTTCTGCAAGCTCGCCATCGTCGAGACCAAGGCGCGCGGCGCCTCGCTCATCGACGAACTGGAGCGCCGCATCCCGGAGTTCGACGAGCCGATCACCATCAACCTCAACGGCTGCCCGAACGCCTGCGCCCGCATCCAGGTCGCCGACATCGGCCTCAAGGGCCAGCTCGTCCTGGACGACGCGGGCAACCAGGTCGAGGGCTACCAGGTGCACCTGGGCGGCGCCCTCGGGCTCGACGCCGGGTTCGGCCGCAAGGTGCGCGGCCTGAAGGTCACCGCCGATGAGCTGCCGGACTACGTGGAGCGCGTCCTCAAGCGCTTCCAGGCCGAGCGCGAGGACGGCGAGCGGTTCGCCGCCTGGGCCGCCCGCGCCGAAGAGGGGGCCCTGAAGTGAGCGAGCGTGCGGCGCCCTTCCACTGCCCCTACTGCGGCGACGAGGACCTGCGCCCGAACGAGACCGGACACGGCGCCTGGGAGTGCGCGGCGTGCAACCGGGCCTTCCAGCTCAAGTTCCTCGGGCTGCTCGCCCGGGGCGTACAGCGCACCGACGGTGGAGAGGAGCGGATATGACGGCCACTCAGCAGCTGACGAAGCGCACGGACGACGAGCTCAGGGCGCTCGCCGAGCAGGCCGGGCGCGACCTTGAGGACGCCTCGGCCCTGGAGATCCTCACCTGGGCCGCGGACACCTTCGGCCCCCGGTTCTGCGTGACCTCCTCCATGGAGGACGCGGTCGTCGCCCACCTCGCCTCGCGGGCCCTGCCCGGCGTGGACGTCGTCTTCCTCGACACGGGCTACCACTTCCCCGAGACCATCGGCACCCGCGACGCCGTCGAAGCGGTGATGGACGTCAACGTCATCACCCTCACGCCCCGGCAGACCGTCGCCGAGCAGGACGCCGAGTACGGCCCGAAGCTGCACGACCGCGACCCCGACCTCTGCTGCAAGCTGCGCAAGGTCCAGCCCCTCGAAGAGGGCCTGACCGGGTACGCGGCCTGGGCCACCGGACTGCGCCGCGACGAGTCGCCGACCCGCGCCCACACCCCCGTCGTCGGCTGGGACGAGAAGCGGCGGAAGGTCAAGGTCTCGCCGATCGCCCGCTGGACGCAGGACGACGTCGACGCGTACGTGAACGAGCACGGCGTCCTCACCAACCCCCTCCTGATGGACGGCTACGGCTCGGTGGGCTGCGCGCCCTGCACCCGGCGCCTCCTCGAAGGCGAGGACGCGCGGGCCGGACGCTGGTCGGGCAACGCCAAGACCGAGTGCGGAATCCACGGATGACCGCGGCAGAACGAGCAGTTCAGGAGAGTGAAGTGACCGGAGCCACCGTCTGGCTCACCGGCCTGCCCAGCGCCGGGAAGACGACCATCGCGTACGAGCTGGCGGGCCTGCTGCGCACGGCGAACCGCCGGGTCGAGGTGCTCGACGGCGACGAGATCCGCGAGTTCCTCTCGGCGGGCCTCGGCTTCAGCCGCGAGGACCGGCACACCAACGTGCAGCGCATCGGCTTCGTCGCCGAACTCCTCGCCCGCAACGGCGTGCTCGCCCTCGTCCCGGTCATCGCGCCGTTCGCCGACAGCCGCGAGGCGGTGCGCAAGCGCCACCAGCGCGGCGGCACCCCCTATCTGGAGGTGCACGTCGCGACGCCGGTCGAGGTCTGCTCCGTACGCGATGTGAAGGGCCTGTACGCCAAGCAGGCGGCGGGCGAGCTCTCCGGGCTCACCGGGGTCGACGACCCCTACGAAGAGCCCGAGTCGCCCGATCTGCGCATCGAATCGCAGGACCAGACGGTGCCGGAGTCCGCCGCGGCCCTGCTCGCTCTGCTCACCGAAAGGGGTCTGGCATGACCACCGTGGCCACCGTGACCGACGAGGGCACCGACAGCCCCTACGCGCTCAGCCACCTGGACGCCCTGGAGTCCGAGGCGGTGCACATCTTCCGCGAGGTGGCGGGCGAGTTCGAGCGGCCGGTGATCCTCTTCTCCGGCGGCAAGGACTCCATCCTGATGCTGCACCTCGCGCTGAAGGCGTTCGCCCCGGCCGCGGTGCCGTTCTCGCTGCTGCACGTGGACACCGGGCACAACTTCCCCGAGGTCATCGAGTACCGCGACCGGGTGGTGGCCGAGCACGGGCTGCGCCTGCACGTCGCCTCCGTGCAGGAGTACATCGACGCGGGCAAGCTGCGCGAGCGCCCCGACGGCACCCGCAACCCGCTCCAGACCGTGCCGCTCACCGAGAAGATCCAGAGCGAGCGCTTCGACGCGGTCTTCGGCGGCGGACGCCGCGACGAGGAGAAGGCCCGCGCCAAGGAGCGGGTGTTCTCGCTGCGGGACGAGTTCTCGCAGTGGGACCCGCGCCGCCAGCGCCCCGAACTGTGGCAGCTCTACAACGGACGGCACGCCCCCGGCGAGCACGTGCGCGTCTTCCCGCTCTCCAACTGGACCGAGCTCGACGTGTGGCAGTACATCGCCCGCGAGGGCATCGAGCTCCCCGAGATCTACTTCGCGCACGAGCGCGAGGTCTTCCAGCGGTCCGGCATGTGGCTGACCGCCGGTGACTGGGGCGGCCCCAAGGACGAGGAGACCGTTCAGCGGCGCCTGGTGCGCTACCGCACGGTCGGCGACATGTCCTGCACCGGCGCCGTCGACTCGGACGCGACGACGCTGGACGCCGTCATCGCCGAGATCGCCGCGTCCCGCCTCACCGAGCGCGGCGCGACACGGGCCGACGACAAGCTCTCCGAGGCCGCGATGGAAGACCGCAAGCGCGAGGGGTACTTCTAACCATGAGCAACACCACCGCCGTGACCGAGCAGTTCGCCGATCTGTCGGCCACCACCCTGCTGCGGTTCGCCACCGCCGGTTCCGTCGACGACGGCAAGTCCACCCTGGTGGGCAGGCTGCTGCACGACTCCAAGTCGGTCCTCACCGACCAGCTCGAAGCGGTCGAGCGGGCCTCCGCGAGCCGCGGCGCCGGGGCGCCCGACCTGGCGCTGCTCACCGACGGCCTGCGGGCCGAGCGCGAGCAGGGCATCACCATCGATGTGGCCTACCGCTACTTCGCGACCCCCCGGCGCCGGTTCATCCTGGCCGACACCCCGGGGCACGTGCAGTACACCCGGAACATGGTGACCGGCGCCTCGACCGCCGACCTCGCCGTGGTCCTGGTCGACGCCCGCAACGGCGTCATCGAGCAGACCCGCAGGCACGCCGCGGTCGCCGCGCTGCTGCGCGTCCCGCACGTGGTCCTCGCCGTGAACAAGATGGACCTCGTCTCCTACGACGAGACCGTCTTCGCGACGATCGCCGAGGAGTTCACCGCGTACGCCGGTGAGCTGGGCGTCCCGGAGATCACCGCGATCCCGATCTCGGCGCTCGCCGGTGACAATGTCGTCGAGCCGTCCTCGAACATGGACTGGTACGGCGGCCCCACGGTCCTGGAACACCTGGAGACGGTCCCGGTCAGCCACGACCTGGCGACCTGCCACGCCCGGCTCCCCGTGCAGTACGTGATCCGCCCGCAGACCGCCGAGCACCCCGACTACCGCGGCTACGCGGGCCAGATCGCGGCCGGCACCTTCCGGGTGGGCGAGTCGGTGACGGTCCTGCCGTCCGGCCGCAGCTCGAAGATCGCCGGGATCGACCTGCTCGGGCAGCCGGTGGACGTGGCGTGGACGCCGCAGTCGATCACGCTGCTCCTGGCGGAGGACATCGACATCGCGCGCGGCGACCTGATCGTGCCCAGCTCGGACGTCCCGCCCGCCACGCAGGACATCCAGGCCACGGTCTGCCATGTCGCGGACACGCCGCTCGCGGTCGGCCAGCGGGTGCTGCTCAAGCACACCACCCGCACGGTCAAGGCGATCGTCAAGGAGATCCCCTCCCGGCTCACCCTGGACGACCTCTCCCAGCACCCGGCCCCCGGGCAGCTCGTCGCCAACGACATCGGCCGCGTCATCGTCCGTACCGCCGAGCCCCCCCCCCCCCCCCCCCCCCCCCCCCCCCCCCCCCCCCCCCCCCCCCCCCCCCCCCCCCCCCCCCCCCCCCCCCCCCCCCCCCCCCCCCCCCCCCCCCCCCCCCCCCCCCCCAAGCACACCACCCGCACGGTCAAGGCGATCGTCAAGGAGATCCCCTC
>NZ_JASKYR010000187.1:0-11292 GCF_041028215.1 Streptomyces flavofungini | reverse complement strand
CCCAGGCGGTGTGCCGCCTTCGCACTGGGTCCCGCCGACGGCGTGCCGGACGCCGAGCGGGCCTCACTCCGACTGCTGGATGTCGTACGCCTTCAGTGCGACGCACGCTACGGGCGGCACGCGTGCGTGCTGGTGGACCAGGTCGTGTACGCGCTGCTGCCCGCGCCCGGGAATCGCGACGGGCGGGGCGCGGCGCCGGAGCCGGACGCGGTCGACCGGGGGCACCGGAAGATGGCGCAGGACATCGTGTGCCGGGCCAACCGGTCGCTGCGGGTGCCGGTGCGCGCGGGGCTCGGCGAGGTGGTGTCCGGCCTCGGCGGGGTGGCGGACTCGCGGGCGGACGCGGATCTGGTCCTGCGGGTGCTGCACGAGGCCCTGCCGGTGGCCGTGATCGACGAGGTGCGTCCCCGGGTGACGCTGCTGACGCTGTCCGAGGTGATGCGGGAGCGGCGGGCGCTGCGAGCGGGCGCCTGGCGGCGTGTGCTGGCGGCGGACACCGACCACGGCTCCTCCTACGCGCGCACTCTGGTGGCGTGGTTCGATGCGGGCTGCGACGTGGCGCGGGCGGCCGAGGCGCTGTCCGTGCATCCCAACACCTGCCGCTACCGCCTGCGGCAGGCCGGCCGGCAGCTGGGGATCGACCTCGCCGATCCCGATGAGCGGCTGGTGCTGTGGGTGCAGTTGCGGGTCCTCGCGGGGCTCGGCGGTACCGTCGGCACCGCCGAGCCCCCGGTGTGCGGTGGGCCGGACGGTTCTTCGTTCAGCGGAGGCTGCGGATGAGGTCGTCGATGATGGCCTCCATCTTCTCCGAGTCGTACTGGTCCGAGCCGATGAGCAGGGTGACGGCGCGTCGGCCGTCCTCGGTGACGGCGTTCTGGAACTTGTGGCCGGTCTCCATGTAGCCGCTGTGGCCCCAGGTGACGAATCCCGGGGTGCGCTCGTAGCGCTCGACGCCCAGGCCGTAGCGGCCGCCGTCCTCTTCGGCGATGGTGCGCTTCATCTCGGCCAGTTGGGCCGGGGCCAGCAGTCTCCCCGACCACAGCGCGGTCCAGAACGCGGTCGCGTCGGCGCCGGTGGTGACCAGCGCGCCCGAGGCGTCGGCCGCGGAGACGTTCCACTCGGTCTTGTCCACCAGCTTGCCGTCCTGTTCCGCGTAGCCGCGCAGGGCGGGCTCGGGGAGCGTGGTGCGGTCGCCGGGCCAGTAGGTGTCGCACAGGCCGAGCGGCTTGATGATCCGCTGCTCGATCTCGGTGCCGATGTCGTGGCCGGTGACCTCGGCGACGATCAGCCCGGCCAGGTTGTAGTTGGTGTTGGAGTAGGCGAAGCCGGACGGGGTCCGGTCGGGCGGCGGCAGCGTCAGCGTCTGCTCGACCGTCCGCAGGGGGTCGATGTGGTCCCAGCGGTGGGCGTCCAGGTCGCTCCAGAACGGCGCGTCCAGGTAGTCGGGCAGGCCGCTGGTGTGCTGGAGGAGCTGGCGGACCGTGATGGTGCGGCCGTCGTAGTGCTCGGTCCTGATGAGGCCGGGAAGGTACTGGTCGACGGTGTCGTCGAGCCCGATCCTGCCTTCGCCGACGAGCTGGAGGACGACCGTGGCCGTCCAGGTCTTGGTGTTGCTCGCGATGCGGCTGTGCTCATCGCCGACGACGTCGCGGCCGGTGGCGAGGTCGGCGAGGCCGGTGCCCCCGCTCCACAGCCCGCACCGCGGGCTGCGCACCGTCACGCTGATCCCCGTGGCGCCGACGTCTCCCAGTTCCTTCACCGCCGCCTGGATGCGCTGGCTGTCGCACCGGGGTGTCCCCGCCGACGCCGCCGGAACAGTCACCAGTGAGGCGGTGAACACCAAGGCCGCCATCGCACTCGTCCTTCGTCGCACCCTGTCTCCGTTCATCACGGGTGACCCGCACGCGGCGTGTTGTCACCCTCGATTCCTCGCGGCCGCTTTCCCCCGGGACCGCAGAACGTCAGCGTAGGAATCGTCCGGGGCCCCGCGATTGTCTGCGCGTCCAGTCATCGACCTGCGGTTTTGTGCCATCGGCCAAAGGCTGAGGGGCAGCCGCGCACACTTTCCTGGGCCGCCGGAGACACATCCGGGAAATCGCACAACCATTCCCCCACCTCACGCGTCAAACGCGCGACACGACAGCACCACATGATGGGGGAGCTTTGAAGAAGTTCACGGCAGTGCTGACCACGAGCCTCGTGGTCTCCTCTGCCACTCTGATCGCCGTGCCCACGGCGCAAGCGGGCGACGGCGATTCCTACGGCCGGACGGAGACGGTGCTGGAGGGCGGCAAGATCTACGCCCAGTACCAGCACATGGCCTCCCACTTCCGTCCGGAGGACGTCACGCTCAAGATCCGTGAGAAGGGCGGGACCCGGGTCCTCGCCAGCCTCGGCCTCGAAGACGGCGACAAGTGCCCCGCCACGAGCGACTGCTGGGAGGACACCTTCCGGTCGGAGCCGGTCACCCTGCCCAAGATGGGCGTGTACTCGATCGACGTCGTGGCGCGGGAGGGCCGGCCGAACGAGGTCGTCCAGCAGTCGACCGGTTTCCTCAACTACGGTCTCAACCCCAAGCTGACCCTCACCAGCAACCACTCGTGGCTCTCCTACGACAACTTCGACATGAAGGTGTCCGGGTCCCTGGTGGCCGAGGACCCGAACACGCACGAGGTGAAGCCGTTCGCCGGGGTGGGCATGTACTACCGCGCCGAGGGAGCGAGCCGCGCCCAGGGGTGGGAGTGGACGGACGAGTCGGGGCGCTTCACGTACTCCCCGTACCTCATCGAGTCCAAGGCCTCGGACACCACGATCGACTACTACTTCGACCAGCAGCACGAGTCGCTCACCCTGCCCTTCCGCCAGCAGCAGCTGAAGCTCAGGGCCGACACCCCGACCGGCACCGTCACCGCCCCGTACGGCAGCGACATCCCCGTCCGGGGCAAGCTCACCCGTGTCGCGGACGACGGCACCGAGAAGCCCTTCTCCAAGGAGATGTGGATCGGCTCCAACGCGAGCACCGGCACCACTCTGGCGAGCGGCGACAACGGCGTCTTCGCCACGAAGTACACCGTCGAGCAGAGTGAGCAGGTGAGCGTCGGGACGACCAAGTCGAACTGGTTCACCGCACCGGCGCCGCACACCTTCACGGTGGCCAGGCCCTCCCGGACGAGCAAGCTGTCGAACGTCGAGGGCAAGGTGGACAAGTACCGCAAGGTCACCTTCACCGGCAAGCTCGGCGTCACATCGGGCTCGTACCCGGCGGGCGCCACGACGAAGGTGGCCATCGAGTACCGCCCGACGGGTGGCTCCTGGACGACCACCGACACCTTCGACGCCGCCTACGGCGCCTCCTTCAAGGCGTCCTCGTCGAAGAAGGCGAACTCGGGCGCCCAGTGGCGGATTCGCCTGGTCAACGCGGACGTGGACGGTGCGAGCGTCAAGCTCGGGCGCAAGTACACCCAGATCTGGAACGACGGTGTCTCGCCCGAGGGCGTGCGCAAGGGTTCCACGGTCACCGCCAAGGGCGGCCTGATGTACAAGTCGGGCTCCACCTGGCGGCCGTACGCCGGGCAGAAGGTCCGCGTCTGGTTCAAGGCCGCGACGTCCGGTGCCACGTGGAAGGAGCTGGGCAGCACCAAGACGCTGCGCGACGGCTCCTTCAGCAAGAAGTTCACCGCGCAGCGGGACGGGACCTGGCAGATGCGGTACACCGACACGGTCTCCACCCACTACGCGGACTACGGCCGTGAGGACTACGTCGACGTCCGATAGCAAGGCCGTGTCCCGGCGCTTCGACACACGTGACGTGCCCCGCGTGGCACGCTGGCCCCCGTTGGGTCCGTGATCGTCGAGGAGGTACGCCGCATGGCGCAGCAGCAGCCGACCGGGAGCACCGACGCCCGGGATGTCCGCGCCGAGGAGAGCCGATTGCGCAAGGACCTGGGTTTCTGGGGTCTGACCGCGATCGGCTTCTCCAACATCCTCGGCTCGGGCTGGCTGTTCGCCGCCATGTACGCCGCGCAGACCGCGGGTCCCGCCGCGCTCCTCTCCTGGGTCGCGGCGGGCCTGCTCTGCGCCCTGGTGGCCCTGGTCATGGTCGAACTCGGCGCCACCAGGCCGGAAGGCGGCGGCACGGTCCGCTGGCCGCTGTACGCGAACGGCCGCCTGGTCGGCACGGTCGTGGGCTGGTCGGTCATGCTCTCCGTGGGCGGCACCGCGGCCGAGATCAGCGCGATCATGCAGTACGCCGCCCACTACGTCCCCGGGCTCTACCACGGAGACAGCCTCACCGCGTCGGGCCTGGGTGTCGCCGCCGCCCTGAGCACCGTGCTCACCGCGCTGAACTGGTTCGCGGTGCGGATGTTCGCACGCCTGAACAATCTGGTGTCGGTGTTCAAGGTCGTCGTCCCCGTGCTCACGGTCGTCGCCCTGTTCCTCTCCGGCACCCACTCCGGCCGCCTCACCGACCACGGAGGGTTCGCCCCGTACGGTTACGCGGCCTGCCTGACCGCTCTCGCCGGTGGCGGCATCGTGTACTCCGTGAACGGCTTCCAGGCACCGCTGGACTTCTCCGGCGAGGCCCGCAATCCGCGCCGCAACGTCCCCGCCGCCGTCCTCACCGGGATCGGCCTCGCGGTGCTGGTGTACCTCGGGCTCCAGCTCGCCTTCCTCTACACGGTGCCCGACTCGCTGCTCGCGCACGGCTGGCAGGGCGTCAACTTCGAGTCACCGTTCGGGCAGCTCGCCCTCGTCCTCAATCTGCACTGGCTCGCCACACTGCTCTACGCCGACGCGGTGGTCTCCCCCGGCGGCTCCGCCTATGTGGGTGTCGCGATCGACGCCCGCCACACCTACGCCCTCGCGAAGAACGGCCTGCTGCCCCGCTTCTTCATGCGCATCCATCCCCGCTCCGGCATCGCCCGCCGCGCCCTGGTCCTCAACCTCGCGGTCATCCTGCTGTTCATGCTGCCGTTCGGCGGCTGGCAGGACATCGTGAGCGTGATGGGCGACATGTATCTGATCATCTACGCCGCCTCGGCGGTGGCCGTGGCCTCCTTCAGGGCGCACGACCGGGAGCGCGGCGTCCCCCTCCCGGACGGCCACATGCCCGGGCTGCGCTGGATCGCACCGGTCAGTTTCGTCGTGGCGACCGAGTTCGTGTACTGGTCGGGCTGGGACGACCTGCGGCTCGCCCTGCCTCTTGTCCTCGCCGGTGTCCCGCTGTTCTGGCTCCAGCGCCGCAGGGCGGGCGTCGGCTCCCCGCTCGGGGAACTGCGTCAGGGCGCCTGGCTCGTGTTCCACCTGGCGGCCCTGACGCTGCTGTCCTGGCTCGGCACCTTCGGCGGTTCCGGCCATCTGGGCGCGCCGTACGACTCCCTCGTGGTGGGTGCCGTCGCCTTCGCGGTCTTCGGGTGGGCGGTGCGTTCGGGCGCCGCCCACCTGCGGACCGAACCCGCCTACTGAAGGGGGCGGCACGGGCCGCGGTGACGAAGACCGTGTCACATGCAGGTGGCGCGTCGGCCGTCGCCCCACTCCGCGCCGTCGGCGTAGGAGTGGTACGAACCGTAGGCGATCATGCAGACCAGTTGGGCGGACACCTGGTAGGTCTCCTTGCGGTCGATCTTCGCCCAGGGTGTGTCGACGACGGCGCCGTCGCGGGCGAACGCGGTGGCGGAGGCCGCGGGGGTGCCGTTGTGCCGGTAGAGGGCCACACGGACGTCGAAGCCGAGCATGGCCTGCCGGGACGCCTCGTCCCACGTGAAGTGCGCCCGGGCGGTGCCGTCGCAGGTGTTGTAGACCTGCTGGACTTCGCCGATGTGGTGCTGCTCCATCTGGAGAACACCGGGCTTGCCGATGTTGAGCGGGCCGCAGTCGTCGGCGGCGGCCTGAGCGGTGCCCGCGGCGGTGACGCCGAATCCGGCCGTCAGACAGGTGGCGGCGGCGACGGCCGCGAGCCGCCGCTTGAAGGTGTTCACAGTGGTGTCCCTCCCGGAAGAAAGCGCGCGTCTCCCCTGGCGCGTGCGAAGCTGCGGGTGAAACTAGGGCAACTCACTGACGCGGGTCTGATGTCGGCCCGTGGAGCGGCCGCGGGGGCGGGCCCGGCAGGAGGCCGAGCGGACCGTCTGCTCCTCCGGCTGAGTCACGATCTGGATCAGGTTGCCGCACCCTGGGTGAACTGGACGCCGAGGCCGGTCAGGCGCTCGTACCCGGCGCGCACGTCCTCGACCGCGAACTGGGCGAGCGGGATGCCGTCCTGGACGAGCGCGTCGCGGTAGGGCTTGACGGCGGGGTGGCCCGCGGGCTCCAGGAGGAGTTCGGTGCCGCCGGGCTCGTCGGGGGATAGTAGAAGTGCTCGGCCTTGGCAGGCGGGCCATCGCTCGGTGATGTGCCGCAGCGGGGTGGTGTTCAGGTCGTGGTACTTGTAACAGTGTCTGCCCTGACCGACCGGCGTGCGTGGGCGAGATCACGCACTACCGCGCACGCCACCCGACGGCCTCCTAGAGTCATCCGCATGACGAACGACACCGGGGCCGCAGGCCCGCTCTTCGTATCCCTCCAGGCGGACGCCCTCACCGCTCCGGACCAGCTGCGCGAGTTCTACCCGCAGCCGAACCCGCACTCGCTCCGCAAGGAGATCGACCACCTGACCGACGAGGCCAGGGCGCTGATCGGCTGCTCCTCGCTGGTGTTCATCGGCAGCGCGGACGCAGGCGGCCGGGCGGACGTGACGCCGCGCGGCGGCCCGGCCGGATTCGTCTCGGTGCTTGACGAGCGGACGCTGGCGATCCCCGACGCGACCGGCAACAAGCGGCTCGACACGCTGCACAACGTGCTGGAGACCGGACACGTCGGCCTGCTCTTCCTCATACCCGGCCGCCCGACCACGCTGCGCGTCAACGGCCGCGCCTGCGTCTCGGCGCGCCCGGAGCTGCTCACCCGGCTCACCCCCGTCGGCAAACCGCCGGTCACGGCGCTCGTGGTGCAGGTCGAGCAGGCCTATCCGCACTGCCCGAAGTCCCTGCTGCGCGCCAGCGCCTGGAAACCGGAGCAGTGGGTGCCCGCCGATGCCCAGCCGACCAGCGCCGAGGTGACGCTGGCCCAGCTCAACCTGCCCGACCTGACCATCGACCAGATCGAGGAGGCCGAACGGGAGTCACTGCGCCTGCGTTACGAGTGATCCCCGACCGGCCCCGAAGCGGGTTCCGTCGGCCAGGCCGCCATCGCGGTGTCGGCGATGTGCTCGAGCATCGCGCGGTCCGCCCCGTCGCAGGCCTGCTGGTGCATTCCCTGGATGACCGCCGCGTAGAAGGCGGCGAGCTTGTCGGCGTCCGTACCGGCGGGGAGCCGTCCCGCGTCGACGTCGGCTCGGATGCGGTCGGCGGTCGCGGACTTGGTGGCCTCGCGCAGGGTACGCAGCTTGGCCTTGACGTCCTGGGAGTCGGGGCCGCAGTTGGTGGCCGCGCCGATGATGAGGCAGCCGGGCGGGTGAGCGGGGTCGGTGTAGTCGGCCGCGAGGTGCCGCAGCATGGCGGCGACGGCCGCGCGGGCATCCGGTCCGTGCGGCGGCGGGGTGCCGTAGGTGCGCACGTAGAGGTCGACGGCCTCGTCGAAGAGCTGTCGCTTGTCACCGAAGGCGGCGTACAGGCTCGGCGGCCTGATGCCCATGGCCTTGGTCAGGGAGGCGATGGACGTCGTGTCGTACCCGTAGGTCCAGAACTGCCGCAGGGCGGCGGCCAGGGCCTCATCGCGGTCGAACCCTCGGCGGGTCGGCCTGGTCCCCTGCCTTGCGGTCTGCGGCGGGGTGTTCGCGCGGCTCATGACGCCATTCTACCGCCCGACTATAGCGATCGCTAAAGGACCTCTGGTACGGTCGTCGCCCGCCCAGCTTTAGCGAACGCTAAAGATGCCTGGTGCGGTACACGACACCTCGGAAGGAACCCCCTCATGACCATGCCGACCACCGCCGCCCTCGCTCGTACAGTCCGGGGCGACGGACCCGGCCTGCTGCTCGCTCACGGTGCCGGTGGCAGCGTCGAAGCCAACTACGGGCCGATCATGGAGGGTCTCGCCGCACGGCACACCGTCGTCGGCGTCGACTACCCCGGCTCCGGCGCCAGCCCGGCGGCCCAAGGACGCCTTGAGGTCGACGAGCTGGTGGACCAGCTCATCGCGGCGGCCGACGACCAGGGGCTCGACACCTTCGCGGTCAGTGGGTTCTCACTCGGCGGCCCGATCGCGATCCGCCTCGCGGCGCGCTACCCGAAGCGCGTCACCGCCCTCGTCCTGAGCGCGACGTTCGCGCACGCCGACACCCGCACCGAACTGGCCGCCTCCCTCTGGCAGCACCTCTACGAAGCCGGTGAGCACACCGCGCTCGCCGCCTATCTGAACCTGATGGTGCTCAGCGAGCCAGCCCTGAACGCCCTCACCCCCGCCCAGGTGCACACCGCCGCCGAGCAGTTCGCACCCCAGCTGCCCGTCGGCACCCCCGGGCAGGTGGACCTGGTGCGCAGAATCGACGTACGCGGCGACCTCACGCACGTCACCGCACCGACCCTCGCCATCATCACCACCGCGGACCCGCTCATCTCCCCTGCCCTGCAGCGTGAACTGGCCGCGGCTCTCCCCACCGCCGAGACCGCCGAAATCCCCACCGGACACCTGCCGTTCACCGAGCGGCCGGAGCTCTGGCTGAAGCTCATCACCGACTTCCTCGGACGGACGGCCAGGAGCTGACCGGCGCTCGCGAGCAGACCGGTCAGAACTGGCCCCGCCCCTCGGAGAGGGGAGCCAGACGCAGGTCCATCCGGCCGTCCGGCCCTTCGCTCACGGTGGCCCGGACCCGGTAGACCTGCGCCAGGAGGGCGGGGGTGAGCACCTCGGCGGGAGGCCCGGCGGCGATGACCCGGCCGCCGTCGAGGAGTACGAGGTGGTCGCAGTAGCGCGCGGCCAGATCCAGTTCGTGCAGGGCCGCGACCACCGTGGTGCCGGTGTCCGCGAGCATGGCCATGAGATCGAGCCGGTGACTGATGTCGAGGTGGTTGGTGGGTTCGTCGAGCAGCAGGGCCGGGGTCCGCTGGGCGAGCGCGCGGGCGATGTTGACGCGTTGCCGTTCGCCTCCGGAGAGCGTGCTCCAGGACCGGTCGGCGAGTCCCTGCACCCCCATCGCCTTCATGGCCACTTCGACAACGTGCATGTCCCCTTCGGTCGTGGCCGACCGGCCTTGGTGGGGAGCCCGGCCGAGCATGACGACCTGTGCCGCCGTCATGTCGATGTCGGCGGAGGTCTCCTGGGCGACGAAGGCCACACGACGGGCGGCATCGCGCTTCCTCAGCGTCGTCACGTCGGCTCCGTCCAGCAGGGCGTGCCCCTCCGAGGGCCGTCGAACACCCGCGAGGAGGCGCAGTACGGTGGACTTGCCCGACCCGTTGGGACCGATCAGTCCGGTGAAGGACCCTGGCGGCACGGTGAAGGTGACGCCGTCCACGACCGCCCGGCCGTTCGCCGTCCACCGCAGGCGGTGGGCCCCGTATCCGATGCCGGGGTCCGTGTTCTTCACGGCGTACCCGCCCGTCGGCGCAGCAGCAGGGCGAAGGCCGGGACCCCGATGAGCGCGGTCAGGACGCCGACGGGTATCTCCCGGGGGCCGAAGGCGGTGCGCGCGGCCGTGTCCGCCCACACCAGGAAGACCGCGCCGAGCAGGGCCGAGGACGGCAGCAGCAGGCGGTGCGGGGCTCGGGTGAGAATCCGTACCGCGTGCGGGATCAGCAGGCCCACGAAGCCGATGGCACCGCTGGCCGCGACGAGCGACCCGGTGACCACGGCGGTCACCGCGTAGAGCACCGCTTCGGTGCGGCGCGGTGCGAAGCCGAGGGTGGAGGCCGTCTCGCGACCGAAGGAGAGGGCGTCCAGAGAGCGGGCGTACCACGCGCAGACGCACAGGCCGATCACGGTGGTGAGGGCGCAGACGCCCACCGAGAACCAGTTCGCCGGGGCGAGCGAGCCGAGCAGCCAGAAGGTCACCGCGCGGGTGCGTTCGGCGTCGCCGGAGCGGACGATGACGAGGCTGGTCAGCGCGGAGAAGAGCTGGGCCACCACCACGCCGGAGAGCACGACCCTGGTGGCCGAGCCGAACGAGCGGCCGAGCAGGAGAAGGACACAGCCGAAGGCCGCGATCGCCCCGGCGAAGGCACCGGCCGGAAGGGCGAGGGAGCCGACGCCGAGCACCAGGACCAGGACCGCGCCGGTGGAGGCACCGGCCGACACCCCGAGGAGGTAGGGGTCGGCCAGCGGATTGCGCGTCAGCGCCTGAAGGACCGTGCCGCACACCGAGAGCCCCGCACCCACCAGCGCCGCGAGCAGGACGCGTGGCAGCCGCAGGTCCCACACGATGCTGTCGCGCAGGGGAGGCAGCGCCTCCCACGGCGCGCCGAGGTGGACGCCTATGGCGCGGGCCACGTCCAGCGGCGGTATGTCGGCGCTGCCCGTGCCGACCGCGACGAGCACGGACAGCGGCAGGAGGACGGCGCAGCACGCCAGGACGAGCGCGCCGCGCGGGCCCGCGCCGTGGCACCCGCCCGGCCTCACGGTCCTGGTCCCGTTGCTCATCGCCGCGCGAAGACGACGTAGTCGTCGAGGTACTGCCAGACCGTGCCCGCCTCGGCGAAGCCCGCGGTCCGCAGGGCCGACAGGTGGAAGTGCAGGGGGGACAGCGGCTGCGGGGGCCGGTCAGCGAAGCGGCGCAGGCGTTCGGCGGCGAGCGGGGCCGCTCCCGGCTGAGCGGCGGCGAGCTCGTACCAGGCGTCCCAGGTGTCCGCTCCGGCGTCGAACGAGGCGCGCTGCACCTCGGCGTCGTGCAGGGCGGACAGGGCTCCCAGGGTCTCGTTGTCCGATCCGTAGCGCAGGTGGTCGGCGTTGAGGAAGAGGGCGCCGGGGGGCAGGAGGTCGGCGAGCGTGGTGTACAGGCCAAGGAGTTGGGAGGGTGAGAGCCAGTGCAGCGCGGTGGAGGAGACGACGGCGTCGATCTTCTCCCCCACCAGGAAATCGGCCCAGTTCGCCCGTACGAGGTCGGTGTCCACGACGGCGGCCCGGTCACCGTGCTCCGCGAGGACCGCGTCCGCCAGACGCAGCAGTACGGGGTCGTAGTCGAGGGCGGTGACCCGCGCCTGCGGGAAGGCGGTCAGGACGCGGTCGGCCAGGGAGCCGGGCCCGCAGGCGAGGTCGAGGATGTGCAGGGGCCGGTCCGGTCCGGACGTATGCGGGTGGGGCTGGTCCGGTCCGGACTTACCC
>NZ_JASKYR010000186.1:0-10771 GCF_041028215.1 Streptomyces flavofungini | reverse complement strand
CTGCTGATCGTCGGCGCGCTCGCCGAGACCTGGGGTGTGACGCCCCGCACAGGCGCTCCCGGCAAGACCGTCTGGGCAGTGCTGCGCGCGAGTGGCCCGGGGTCTTCGCTCTGACGCCGATCTTCCCACCCCGCCCCACCGGCACCCGTACCCTGGGCAGGACAGACAAACGAGGTGTCCGCGGGCCCGGGAGCCCGCCGGGAGCCCGGCCGCGGCAGCCGGGCGTTGACGAGGCTGTGGGGAGCGGAGCGGCTGATGGCCAGAGGCAGCGGGGTCGTACTGAGGGATGTCCTCGACATCAAGGAGGATCTTCTCTCCGGCGACTTCAAGATCGCCCTGTCCGAGGGGTTCACCGGCGAGGCGGCCGGGTCGATCGGCGAGTACGTCGTCACGTCGCAGCTCCAGGGCGAGTTCCGCAAAGCCCTGAAGGTGATTGGCAGCGCCCTGCGCAAAAACGCCTCGCAGGCCGCTTACCTGCACGGTTCCTTCGGCGCCGGTAAGAGCCACTTCCTGACCGTGCTGCACGCCGTACTCAACGGGGACCCGGCCGTCGAGGGCAAGGAACGGCTGCGCGAGGTCGTCACCGAGCACGCCGACTGGCTGCCCGGCAAGAAGTTCCTGATGGTGCCGTACCACCTGGTCGGTGCCGCCAGCCTGGAGTCGGCACTGTTCGGCGGCTATGTGAGGACCGTTCGCCGCGAGCGGCCCGACGCGCCCACGCCGCTGGTGTTCCGCGCCGACTCGCTGCTGGCTGACGCACGTGAACTGCGCGCGAAGATCGGCGACGAGGCGTTCATCGGGCTGCTGCCCGCGCCCGTCGCCCCTCAGGCCCCCGCTGAGGTCCAGGAGGACGATGAGGACGATGAGCTCCAGCCCATCAGCGCCGCCCCTGCCGTCGGCTGGACCGGCGCGGCTCTCGACGCGGCTTTCCGGGCGCCCGCAGGCGACCCGCAGCGCGACCAGCTTCTGACCGCCCTGTTTAACGGGCCGAACAAGCATTACGCGGACACCGTCAGTGGTGACGCGACCGCGTATGTGACGCTGGACGACGGGCTCAGCGAGATCAGCAAGCACGCCCGGCTGCTCGGCTACGACGGCGTGGTGCTCTTCCTGGACGAGCTGGTGCTGTGGTTGCAGGCCAGGATGTCCGACCGGACCTTCATCAACGACGAGATCCAGAAACTCGTCAAGCTGATCGAGTCCAGCAATCCCGACCGGCCGGTGCCGATCATCTCCTTCATCTCCCGCCAGCGCGATCTCTCCCAGCTCATGGGATCCGACATCCTCGGCTCGGACGTGGAGAACCTCCAGCAGGCCCTGGAGTACCTCAAGGAGCGCGTCACCGTCATCGATCTGGAGGACCGCAACCTTCCCGAAATCATCAGGGAGCGGGTCCTCAGGCCGCTTCCGGGGCAGGAGCGGACGCTGGACGCCGCGTTCGCCGGGGTCGACAAGGCGGGCCAGCTCGTCAAGGACGTACTCCTCGACGGCGAGGGCGCGACCGGTGCCGACTGGGACGACTTCCGGGCCGTCTACCCGCTCTCCCCCGCTCTGCTGAATGTGCTCGTAGCCCTGTCCGGCGCGCTGCAGCGGGAACGCACCGGTCTGAAGCTGGTCCAGCAGCTGTTGGAGCGGAACGCCGACGCCGAGGTCGGGCGGCTGATTCCCCTCGGTGACCTGTGGGACGTCCTCGTCGACAGCACCAGCACCGCGTTCACCGCGAAGCTCCAGCAGGAGTCGGAGACGGCACGCCGCTTCCTTGCCAAGGCCCGCCGCTTCCTGCTGGACCGGTACGGACGTCCCGACCATCCCGAGCTGATCGCCGACGAGCGCTTCGTCAAGACGCTGCTGCTCGCCGCTGTCGCACCCGACGTTCCCGCGCTGCGCCGCCTGACCGCCGGCCGGCTCGCCGCCCTCAACCACGGCTCGGTGCGCTCGCGGGCCGTACCCGTACGCGACAAGGTCATCGAGCGGTTGCAGGCCCTGCAGGGAGAGTTCCCGAGCGAACTGCGCTCCGAGGGCAAGGACGACCCGGTCTTCTCGCTGCACCTGTCCGACCTGGACATCGAGCCGATCCTCAACGCCGTCGTCGGCGAGGACAAAGGCGGTGTGCGGCGCACCTGGCTGCACGAGCGGCTCTGGGAGGAGCTGGGCCTCACCGGGAGGCAGGGCCAGCTCTTCGACGAGAAGAAGATCGTGTGGCGCGGTTCGGAGCGCACGGTGGAGTTCGTGTTCGGTACGGTCCGGGATCCCCGAAGTGTCGCGGACGAGGCCTTCGAACCGGCCACCGCGGGCAACATGCGGATCATCCTCGACTGCCCCTACGACGAGGCGGTGGGACGCTCCCCCGACGACGCCTACCGACGCGTCACCGACCTGCGCAAGGCACATCCGGGTGCCCCTGTGCTGGTCTGGCTGTGCGACCACTTCTCCGAGCAGCGCAAGGCACAGCTCGGCCGCCTGATGCGCATCAACTTCCTGCTGGAACGCGACCGGCTCTCCGACTACACCCGCAACTTCCCGCCGGACGACCGCCTCAAGGCCCGCCGCAGCCTGGAGCACGCCCGTGACAACCTCACCCGCACACTGGTCGACTCGTTGCGCGAGGTGTACGGGCTCGCCGAGGCCAAGGAGGACACGCGGGGCGCCGAGGTGCCCGACGGGCGGCACGTGCTGTCCCTCCAGCCCGAGTTCCCGCGCCCGCAGCCGGAAGGCAGCAAGCCGTTCGACCAGGCAGTGACGCAGCTCGCCGATACGCTGTTCTCGTCCGTCTACGACAAGCATCCCGACTTCGGGCCGGGTCCGGGCAGCACACCCCGGGCCGTCACCACGGCCGAACTCACCACGGCCCTGCGGTGGCTCACCCGCGCCATGGACGAGGGCGGCCGGGTCGAGGTCGAGCAGAAGGAGCTGCGGACCGTCAAGCGCGTCGTCGAAGCGCTGGAGATCGGCACCGTCCACGACGGCCCGCTCGTCGTACGCGGTGACCAGCTGCGCGCGCGGATCAACCAGGCCGCCTCCGCCCACGGGGAGCACGGCGAACTCGCGGTGGAGGACATCCGCAACTGGATCCGGGACGACCTCGGTCTCCGCGGCCTGGACAAGCAGGTCTCCAGCCTGCTCATCGCCGCCTACGCCCTGTTCGACGACCGATCCTGGGTGCTGTACTCCGGCACAGAGACCACCCCTCCCCCGCTGGCCGAGATCGGCCTGGGCTGGAAGCTCCGCGCCCAGCAGTTGCCCACCGAGCAGGAATACGCCGCCGCCCGGGACCGTGCCGGGCGGCTGTTCGGTGTCACCGCCAAGCCCGGGCTCTTCGCGCGCAACGTCAACCGGCTCGCCTCCGACGTCCTCGCCAAGGCGACCGCGTACGAGAAGAGCGTCGGCGACGTGCGCACCGTGCTCAAGCGGCATGCCACGCTGCTCGGGCTCGACGGGGAAGGCACGGCCGAGCGCAGCCGCGTCCTGCGTGAAGCCGCCTCCCTGCTGGCCCGCCTCGTGCGCCACACCGACGACGCCACCGGCCTGGTGTGCGAGCTGGCCGCCGTCTCGTACGAGACGCCCGCGCGGGAGCTGTCCCACGCCATGGACAGTGCCGCCGCGGTGCTGGCGGCCCTGGACGGCACCAACTGGCGGCTGTTGTCCAGCGTGCACGGGCTCACCGGCCGCGACGACAGCATTGGCGACCGGGCGCAACGGCTCATGGAGCGGATCACCGAGGCCGCTCGCGCTCCCGAGCGCGAGCGGTCCCTGATCCCCCTGCTTGGTGAGGTACGCGAGACCGGGCACGCCCTGCTGGACGCCGCCCTGCGGCTGGAGCGGCCCGCTCCCATCGATGATCCCGGGCCCTCCGACGGTGCGGACCCGGTGACGGACCCCGAGCAGGTTCCGCTGTCCGAGCACGGGACCCCGCCCGTCTCCTCAGGCACCGGCACGGCGCAATCCGGGCAAGGCGAGCAAGAGCCGCTGTCCTGGGACGACCCCGAGGACGCAGGTACCTCTGCGGGAGGGTCCGGTCCGTTGCGGGCCGCCCGCCGGGTCATCGCCGCCGGTCCCGCGGCACTCCACGCCGACCTCACCGCCGTACGCGACGAGATCGAAGCCTTCCGCGCGCTGCACCCGGACACCCCGGTGGAGATCTACTGGCGAGCGGAGCCGGACGGTGAGAGCCGGTGACGGCCACCCGGCCCGTCGCCGGTCGCCGTGCCATCGAAGTGCTGCTCAAGACCGAGCTGAAGAACACGCCCGACAGCCGGCTCGTCCTGGTCGACGCGGTATGGAATCCGGAGGAGCCGGACACCGAGTTCACCATCGACGTCGGTGGTGAGCAGCGCCGCGTCGTCGTCACCGACCAGCAGTCCCCGCTCGGGGCCACCGAAGCATGGCACCGCCACCTCACGGACGGTACGGGGGAGGACTACAGCGTCCTCGTCGTCACCGGTACCGTCCCGCCCGACCAGCTCGGTCTGGACCTGCGTGCCCATGCGGTGCGCAGGCATCCGCTGCCCGTCGACCGCGCCGAGATCGTCGCCCAGCTCTTCGGAGCCGCCGACCTGGATCCGCGGATGCTCGGCGAGCACTGGCTGCTAGACGCGCTGCTCCAAGCCGAGCCCCTCAACGGCTGGCCGCGCATCGGAACAGTTCTGACCCGCGACCGGGCCGTGCGCGCGCTGCTCGGTGCACGCCTCGGGCTCGGTGACCCCGAGTCCGAGACCTTTGACCTGGACGCCGACGCACTGTTCGTCTGGACCCGCACCTTGGCCGGGCCCTCGCTCTATGCCGCCCTGTCCAAGGACGAGCAGCACGGTCTGGAGACGTGGCTGGCCCGGACCGTCGGTCCCGCCGCCACCACGCTGCTCACACTTGCCGCCGAGGGCCGCGGCGGTGATGCTCTGCCGCTCGGTGTGCTCGCCTCCGCCGCCCTGAGCTCGCGGTCGGCGGAGGCCGCGGGGTTCGCACTGGGCACTCTGTTCGGTCCAGCCCTCGCTTCCTTCGAAACGCTGCGTCCCTTCGCCGGGGCCGCCACGGGAGTCCTCACTCGCTGGATCGCACAGGCGGAGGGCACCACCGCCCCGGTCGGCACCGCCCGCTCCAACGTGGTGGCAGTCCTGGAGCGCGCCGACCGGCTCGCCGCCGACGCACGCCTCACCGATCTTGTCCGCGGAGACCGTCTGCTGCCATCGGGCTACCTGGGACGGCTACGCACCCTGGCCAACTGTCTCAGCAGCCGTGGCGAGGGCGCGACGGCGCTTGCCGAGTCCGCCCTGCGCGATCTGGAGGCACACCAGCTCGCCGCGCTCTACGCCGACTCCACCGAGACCGCCCGTACCGCGGTCCGCCTGATGCGCTGGCTTGCCACCGATCCGGCGCATCAGGCGACCGTGGGCCATGCTGTGCAGGACCACCTGGCTTCCTCGGGCTGGGCCGACCTTGCCATCGGTGTGCTCGCGGAGGGTGACTCGTCCCGTGACGCCGCCGTCGGCGAAGCGTACCGGCGGCTGATAGAGGCGGCACGGAAGCGCCGCGCCTCTCTCGACGCCCGGTTCGCCGACCTTCTCGCCTCCTGGTCGGAGACCGCCTGCCAGCAGGCAAACGGCGGTGCGCTGCTCATCGAGGACGTCCTCGCCCGGACGGCGGCCCCGCTCGCGCAGGGCGGCGGCCGTCCCCTGATCCTCGTCCTGGACGGAATGAGTGCGGACGTCGCCGTCCGGATCGCGGGGGAACTGGACGGAAGGGCATGGACTGAGATCGTGCCCGCCGCGAAGGGCATCCTCCCGTTCCGGCAGGCAGCGGTGTCCATGTTGCCCTCGGTCACCCGGGTCAGCCGCGCCTCACTACTGAGCGGTAAGCCCTCCGAGGGCGGCCAGAGTGCCGAACGCACCGGCTTCACCTCCTTCTGGCGCAAGCGGCACCGCGACGCGCACCTCTTCCACAAGGGTGGGTACGAGGGCCCGCCCGGTCACCGGCTCGCCCCCGAGGTCATCCAGGCCCTCGCCTCCGACGACATCGTCGCCGTCGTCGTGAACACCATCGACGACGCTCTGGCCGACGGCCGGGAAGGAACCAGTGGCCACTGGGGCCTTGCCGACCTCGGGAAACTGCCCGATCTGCTCAATGCCGCCCGTGACTACGGCCGTCCGGTCGTGCTCCTCTCCGACCACGGCCACGTCATCGACCGCACCGAGCGCGGGCACCACCCTGCCGAGGTCACCGGAGTGCGCGGCGCCCGCTGGCGCACCGGAGATCCCGGTGACGGGGAGGTCGCCCTGTCCGGCCCGCGCGTGCTGACGGACGGGCGGCGCATCACCGCCGCCTGGCGTGACGACCTGCGCTACACCGCCAGGCAGGCCGGGTACCACGGCGGCGCCTCACTCGCCGAGGTCACCGTCCCCGTGATCACTCTCGTACCGTCCGAGGGAGCCGTGCCGTCGGGCTGGAGCCTGCTGCCTCCCGAGTCGGCCGAGCCCGCCTGGTGGAAGCAGTCCGGCACCGCGGCCGAATCCGGGGCCGCGCCCCGACAGACGCCACAACCGTCCGCCGACCTCGCCGGGCCCACGCCCGAGGCCAAGCCGCTCCGTCGCTCCAAGGTGTCCGACCGGCTCACCCTTGGACAGCGGACCGTGCGCAGCGCCGCGTACCGGAGCCAGCGCGAGTTCCTCCGTGCCGCACCGACCGACAAAGCGGTGGAAGCCGCACTCGACGCCCTGGACGCGGCAGGCGGGAAACTGTCGCCCGGAGCGGTCGCCGCAGCCGCCCAGGCCGCCACCGGCAAGTCGCAGCGCAACCCCGCACGCTTCGCCACGATGCTGGAGCGACTGCTCAACATCGACGGCTACCCCGTGCTTCAGCTGGTCGAGTCCGGTCGCACCGTGCAGCTCGACCGCGCCCTTCTCGACCAGCAGTTTCCGACCGCGAAAGGCACCGCATGACCCGCCCCGCCCCCGACATCAGCGCCGCGCGCCGCCGCGACGTCGTCGACGCACTGCGGCGCGGCACCGTTCCGCAGGCGGGGCTCGGCCTGTTCGCCGTCGGCTTGGAGCGCTTCGAAAGCGCACTCGACGACGACCTGACCACCGTCGCCCGTGGCGGGGCCGCCTTCCACGCCCTGCGCGGCGAATACGGCTCCGGCAAGACCTTCTTCGCCCGATGGCTCGCCGAGCGGGCAAAACGGCGCGGGCTCGCCGTCAGCGAGGTCCAGATCTCCGAGACCGAGACCCCGCTGCACCGGCTGGAGACCGTCTACCGCAGGCTCACCGAACGGCTCACCACCGCCACCCACCAGCCGTCCGCACTGCGTGCCGTCGTGGACTCCTGGTTCTACGCCCTGGAGGAAGAAGCGCTGGCCGGGGGCGACGTAGCGGACGACGACGAGGAAGCGCTGGCCGCCGCAGTCGACGTACTCCTGGAACAGCGGCTGACCGGCGTCGCCCGCACCACACCCGCATTCTCGGCAGCCCTGCGCGGCTACCGGCGGGCTGTGGCAGCCGGGGACGGCGCGCTCGCCGAAGCGCTGATCGCCTGGCTCGGCGGGCAGAAGTCGGTGGCTGCTGCCGCGAAGCGTGCCGCCGGTATCCGCGGCGACCTCGACCACTTCGCCGCCCTCGGCTTCCTCCAAGGGCTGCTCACCGTATTGCGGGACTGCGGGCACCCCGGGCTGTTGCTCGTCCTCGACGAGGTGGAGACCCTGCAACGGGTGCGCGGTGACGTCCGCGAAAAGTCCCTGAACGCACTGCGCCAGCTCCTCGACGAGATCGACACCGGGCGCTTCCCCGGCCTGTTCCTCGTCATCACCGGCACCCCCGCCTTCTACGACGGTCAGCAGGGCGTCCAGCGCCTCGCGCCCCTCGCCCAGCGGCTCGCCACCGACTTCACCACCGACCCGCGCTTCGACTCCCCGCGGGCGGTGCAGCTACGGCTGCCCGGCTTCGACCGCGCCTCTCTCGGCGATCTGGGGCGCAAGGTGCGGGACATCTACGCGGCCGACGCCCGTCAGCCGGAGCGGCTGGCAGCACGCGCGGACGACGCCTACCTCGACGAGCTGGCCCACGCCGTCACCGGCGCGCTCGGCGGCAAGGTCGGCATCGCACCACGCCTGTATCTGCGCAAGCTGGTCGCAGACGTCCTGGACCGCGTCGACGAGTTCGAGGACTTCGACCCTCGCAAGCACTACTCCCTCACCCTGCGCTCAACCGAACTCAGCGACACCGAGCGCAACGCAGCCAGCGGTGCGGCGGACGTTCCCCTGGACCTGATGTGAGCCACCGGGCGTCCGGTCAGCACACCAACGGACACACTCCCGACGCCTTCGACCTCCTCGACCCCGTCCTCGGCCACCACATCGTCAACGCCCTCGGCTGGCATGCACTGCGCCCTCTCCAAGCGGAGGCCGTAGCCCCGCTCCTCGGCGGTGAGGACGCCGTACTGCTGGCTCCCACCGCGGGCGGCAAGACCGAGGCGGCCGTCTTCCCGCTGCTGACCCGGATGAACCGGCGCGGCTGGAAGGGCACCAGCGTGCTGTACGTGTGTCCGCTCAAGGCTCTCCTCAACAACCTGCACCCACGCCTGGAGACGTACACGGGCTGGCTGGGCCGCAGTACGGGCCTGTGGCACGGCGACGTCACCACCTCACGCCGCCGACGACTGCTCGTCGAGCGTCCCGACGTCCTGCTGACCACGCCCGAGTCCCTGGAGTCGATGCTGGTCAGCACGCATGTGGACCACCGCTCCTTCTTCAGCGGCCTGCATTCGGTCGTCATCGACGAGGTACACGCCTTCGCCGGTGACGACCGCGGCTGGCACCTGCTCGCCGTACTCGAACGCCTGGCCCGTATCGCCGGGCGTCCGCTCCAGCGCGTCGGTCTGTCCGCGACCATCGGCAACCCCGCCGAGCTGTTGGACTGGCTCCAGGGCTCCGGACACGGCCGACGTCCCGGCCGGGTCATCGCCCCCGACTCCCGGCCACAGCAGTCCTCGGCGGAGAACAAGCAACCGGCCGGAGAGATCGAACTTGACTACGTCGGGTCCGTCGCCAACGCCGCCATCGTCATCGCCGCGCTCCACCGCGGCGAGAAGCGCCTCGTCTTCTGCGAGAGTCGGCGCACCGTGGAGGAACTGGGCGAGCAGTTGCGCCTGCGCGGCGTCATGACCTTCCTCTCCCACGCCTCGCTCTCGGTGGCCGAACGCAGACGGGCCGAAGCGGCGTTCGCCGAAGCGCGGGACTGTGTGATCGTCTCGACCAGCACGCTGGAGCTCGGCATCGACGTGGGCGACCTGGACCGGGTCATCCAGCTCGACGCCCCCCGCACTGTCGCCGCTTTCCTCCAGCGGCTGGGGCGTACCGGGCGCCGCACCGGCAGCAGCCGCAACTGCCTCTTCCTCGCGCTGGACGAGGAAGGGCTCCTCGCCTCGGCGGCCCTGCTGCTGCAGTGGTCACGCAACTGGGTGGAGCCCGTCACCCCGCCGCCCGAGCCCCGTCATCTCGTCGCCCAGCAACTGCTGGCCCTGTGCCTGCAGGAACACCAGGTCGGTGAGAACCTGTGGCAGGAGTGGTGGGGCGGTATCGGCCCCTTCGGTCCCGGAGCCGCCCCTGTGGTACGGCATCTGGTCGAACAGGGCTACCTGTACCAGGATTCCGGCCTGCTTTTCATCGGCCCGGAAGCAGAGCACCGCTACGGACACCGTCACTTCATGAACCTGACGGCAGTCTTCACCGCCCCACCCGAGTTCACCGTCCTCAACGGGCGCAACGAGATCGGCCGCACCGACCCCGACCTGTTGACCGAGGAGGTCCAGGGTCCCCGCAGGCTCTTGCTTGCCGGACGCAGCTGGCAGGTCACCCACATCGACTTCAGCCGGCGCCGCTGCTTCGTCACCCCGGCCGACGAGGGAGGGCGGGCCCGTTGGAGCGGCTTCGGCGCCGAGCGCATCCTCTCCTTCGAGCTGACCCGCGCCGCGCGCGACGTACTTCTCGGCGAGGAGCCACCCGTGCGCCTCACCGGGCGGGCATCGGCACGCCTCTCTCAGGTCAGGGAGACGCACCTGGATACGGTGCACCCCGGCGGAACCGTCATCGCACGCCGCCACGATGGGGACGTCCGGTGGTGGACCTGGGCCGGCCACCGCGCCAACGCCACGCTCGCCGCCACGCTGTCGCCTGCCGTGTCGCCTCACAGGCGCGCCCACGCCCACTGGATCCGGCTGAAGGACGACCTCAATCAAGAGGAATGGGCGGATGCCATAACGCGGGCATCGACGGGCTTGACTCTGCCCGAGGTCGACAGACGTGCTGTGCTCGGCCTCAAGTTTGCTGAGGCTCTGCCCGCCAGGCTCGCAGAGACAACGCTGGCCGCGCGCACGGTGGACAGAGCGGGTGCCCGCTTCACCCTTGCAGCGCCGGTCCGGTTCGTCATTCTGCAGTCCGAATAATAAGTGCAGACAATTCGAACACCTCCGGCACAACATTTATTCAGCACCCGCCCTTGTAGACGCAATCAGCCGCAAACTCACCGCGTCTGATGATGGCGTCTCTCACCTCCCGGCGACTCCGGAGTTTTTCCGGTTTTATAACTGGGTCCTTCACGCTTCGGATTTGGCTTTCTGGAAACCGGCTTCTTGGGCTTACACTTCTCTGCGTTCGCCGCATCAGGCCCGGCTTTTACTGTTTCATCCTTCGGATCGGGTGCGCCAGAACTCTTACCATCTGTCCCCTTTCCCTCAGCCTTCTGCCTACGCTTCACCCTGCCCTCGCTGCCCGCGTGTCCGCCCTTTGACC
>NZ_JASKYR010000185.1:0-12345 GCF_041028215.1 Streptomyces flavofungini | reverse complement strand
GGCGATGACGGCGTCGGCGGCGGGGCCCGCGTACCGGACGGCACCGGCGCCGCCGTGCAGGGCACCGGCGACGCAGAGCACGGCGGCCCCGGGGTAGCGCGCCGAACCGGCGACGACGCCCACGACGCCGCGGCGGTACTTGTCGCTCTCGCCGCCCGGCACGGGCAGCAGCCGGGCCACGTCGGCGTACTGGAGGGCTTCGAGGGCCCGCTCCCCGGGCGGCAGCTCAAGGCCGATGTCCACGAGGCGGACGGCTCCGGCGTACTCGCGGCCCGGGTCGACGAGGAGCCCCGGCTTGTACGTCCCGAAGGTCACCGTCACATCCGCGCGCACCGCCTCGCCGGGCACCTCGCCGGTGTCGGCGGCCACGCCGCTCGGCAGGTCGACGGCGACGACCGTGGCCTCACGCGCCGCCGCGACCAGGCGGGCCGCGCGCTCGCGGAGCCCGCCGCGCCCTCCGATGCCCACGATCCCGTCGACCACCAGGCGGGCCCCGGCCACGGCCTCCTCCGCGCGGACCCCCTCGGCGTCCACCACGCGGCCCCCGGCGGCCAGCAGCGCGGCGAGCCCGCCGGGGTGGGTACGGTCCGACGCCAGGAGCACCGCGCTGACCCCCGCCCCGCGACGGGCGAGCCTGGCCCCGGCGTACAGGGCGTCGCCGCCGTTGTCGCCGCTGCCCACCAGGAGGGTGACCCGGCTGCCGTACACCCGGCCGAGGAGACGGGCGCACTCGGCGGCGAGGGCGGCCGCCGCGCGCTGCATCAGGGCGCCTTCCGGCCCCCGGGCCATGGCCGCGCGCTCCGCCGTCCGTACCGTTTCCACGTCATAGGCACTTCGCATGCCGCCAGTCTTCCCCGTTTTCCGCCGGTTCGCGGCGGAGGGGCGAACCGGCGGCGGTAGCCGGGCTGTCGGCGCGCTCTGAGACACTTGTGCGCGATGAACGAGACAGCTCCCCTCCGCGTCCGCGCCGAGATCGATCTCGGCGCCCTCCGCGCCAACGTGCGCTCGCTGCGCGCCCACGCGCCGGGTGCCGCGTTCATGGCCGTGGTCAAGGCCGACGCGTACGGCCACGGGATGGTGCCCTGTGCCAGGGCCGCGCTCCAGGCGGGCGCCACCTGGCTCGGGACCGCGACCCCGGAGGAGGCCCTCGCGCTGCGTGCCGCCGGTCTTCCGGGGCGTCTGATGTGCTGGCTCTGGACACCGGGCGGGCCCTGGCGCGAGGGCGTCGAGGCCGGTCTGGACATGTCGGTGAGCGGGCTGTGGGCGCTGCGCGAGGTGACGGCCGCCGCGCGCGGGGCGGGGCGCGCGGCCCGTGTCCAGCTGAAGGCCGACACCGGCCTCGGGCGCAATGGCTGCGCGCCCGCCGACTGGCCCGAGCTGGTGGCGGCGGCCCTGCGCGCCGAGGCCGACGGGCTCGTCCGGGTCACCGGCCTCTGGTCGCACTTCGCCTGCGCCGACGAGCCGGGACACCCCTCGATCGCCGCGCAGCTCACGGTCTTCCGCGAGATGCTGGCATATGCCGAGGGCCAGGGCGTGCGCCCGGAGGTGCGGCACATCGCCAACTCCCCGGCGACGCTGACGATCCCGGAATCCCACTTCGACCTCGTGCGGGCGGGCGTCGCGATGTACGGCATCTCGCCCAGCCCCGAGCTGGGCACCTCCGCCGATTTCGGGCTGCGGCCCGTGATGACCCTCAGCGCCTCGCTCGCCCTGGTGAAGCACGTGCCCGCGGGTCTCGGCGTCAGTTACGGGCATCACTACGTCACCCCGGGCGAGACGACCCTCGGCCTCGTCCCCGCCGGGTACGGCGACGGCATCCCGCGTCACGCGTCCGGCACCGCCCCCGTCCTCATCGACGGCAAGCTGCGGACGGTCGCGGGCCGGGTCGCCATGGACCAGTTCGTGGTGGACCTCGGCGGCGACGMGCCCGCGGTCGGCTCCCAGGCGCTGCTGTTCGGCCCCGGGGACCGCGGGGAGCCGACCGCCGAGGACTGGGCACAGGCGGCGGGCACCATCGCGTACGAGATCGTCACCCGCATCGGTTCCCGCGTGCCGCGGGTCCATGTGAATGAGCGGCCGTGGCAGGGAGAGATGTCCACGAGCGGTCCGATCACTGACTAGGAGCGGCACGTGAGCGAGAGCAGCACGGGGGCTGCCGCGGCGGACGCGGTGACGGAGGCCGCCGCCGCGGCGGGGAACTGGCGGCGGGCCGGGGTCGCGGGCGCCGCGATAGGTGTCATCGCCGCGGGCGCGGCGGCGGGCGTCGCCATAGAGCGGCTCACCGTCGGCCGGGGCATGCGCAAGAAGGCGCGGCTCGCGCTCGACGCGGCGGGACCGTACGGCTCGCTGCGCGGCATGCCCGGCACGGCGTACGCGGACGACGGCACGGAGCTGTTCTACGAGGTGGAGAGCGCCGAACCGGGCGAGAGCGGGGCCGAGAGCGCGGGCCGGGGCGCGCGGGCGCGCCGCCTCTTCGGGCGAGGACGCAAGGCCCCGGCGCCGGTCACCGTCGTCTTCAGCCACGGCTACTGCCTGAGCCAGGACTCCTGGCACTTCCAGCGCGCCGCCCTGCGCGGCGCGGTCCGCGCGGTCTACTGGGACCAGCGCAGCCATGCCCGCTCCGGGCGTGGCGTCGACCAGACCGAGCGCGCGGTCCCGGTCTCCATCGACCAGCTGGGGCGCGATCTGAAGGCCGTCATCGACGCGGCGGCGCCCGAGGGGCCGCTCGTCCTCGTCGGGCACTCCATGGGCGGCATGACGACCATGGCCCTCGCCGACCAGTTCCCCGAGCTCATCCGGGAGCGCGTGGCGGGGGTAGCCCTTGTGGGTACGTCATCGGGGCAGCTCGGTGAGGTGAACTTCGGCCTTCCGATGGCCGGGATGAACGCGGTGCGGCGGGTCCTGCCGGGACTGCTGCGGACCCTCGGCTCGCAGGCCGAGCTCGTCGAGCGGGGGCGGCGGGCCACCGCGGACCTCTTCGCGGGCGTCATCAAGCGGTACTCGTTCTCGCGCAGGGACGTGGACCCCGGGATCGCGCGGTTCGCGGAGCGGATGATCGAGTCGACGCCGATCGACGTGGTCGCGGAGTTCTATCCGGCCTTCGCCGAGCACGACAAGGCGGAGGCGCTCAAGCACTTCGCCGAGCTGCCGGTGCTCGTGCTCGCCGGGGCCGGGGACATGGTCACGCCCAGCGAGCACAGCGAGGCGATCGCCGCGCTGCTTCCCGACGCCGAGCTGGTCCTCGTGCCGGACGCCGGGCACCTCGTCATGCTGGAGCACCCCGACGTGGTCACGGACCGGCTCGCGGAACTGCTCGTCAGGGCGGGCGCGGTGCGGGCGGCGGCCGACACCGGTACCGGCACCGGCACCGGTACCTCAGACCGGTGAGACGGCCGAGCCGGAGGTCCTCCAGCGGCTAACGTGGTCGTCATGGAAGCACCGCACCACCAGGCCCCCGCGAACATCGCCGCGCTCACCGTCAACTCCCCGGAACAGATGGGCGAATTGGGCCGCCGCCTGGCCAAACTGCTGCGCCCCGGCGACCTCGTCATGCTGACCGGCGAGCTCGGCGCGGGCAAGACGACGCTGACCCGCGGCCTCGGTGAGGGCCTCGGCGTGCGCGGCGCCGTCACCTCGCCGACCTTCGTCATCGCCCGCGTCCACCCGCCGCTCGGCGCGGGTCCCGCGCTGGTGCACGTCGACGCGTACCGCCTGGGCGGCGGTCTCGACGAGATGGAGGACCTGGACCTCGACGTGTCGCTCCCCGACTCGGTGATCGTCGTGGAGTGGGGCGACGGCAAGGTCGAGGAGCTCTCGGACGACCGGCTGCACGTGATCATCGACCGCGCGGTGGGCGACACGACGGACGAGGTCCGCGAGGTGACGCTCACGGGCCTCGGCGCCCGCTGGACCGAGGCGGACCTGGCGGCCCTCTCCGCGTAGCCACTCGTACGTTCACCCCAACGTTCCGACAAGGCGTCGGGAACTGTTGCGTTGGGCGGGTTCGGCGTGGTCACATGGGTGACGGAACTGGTTAGGTCTACCTAACCACGTCTGCCCGAAGCCCCCAGGAGGCATCCATGTCGGCTTCAGAACGTGACGCGGAGCCCAGGCCGCACGCGCACCCCCGGCCGCACGGGCTGCCGGTGCCGTCCGGCGCCGGGCCGCTGTCCATGAGCGCCCTGCTGGCCTCGTGCGCGGCGGCCAGCGCGGTGTCCACACCGCCCGAGGACCCCACTGCCGCCGGGGACGGGACTACGGAACGACGATGACCTTCTTGGTGACCCCGGCGAACTCCCACATCGCGGTGCCGTTCTCCCGCGACTGACGGATGCCGCCGGTCTTCTTCGACGGGTCCGGCTTCGGCGTGGAGCCGTCCACGGCCGCGCTGAAGCCGATCGCGACACCGTCCCTGTTGGTGAACCGCACGACGTGCTCGATGGCCACGCCGTCCGTGCCGGTGACCGAGCCGGAGCGCGAGCTGACCGCGTAGGTGCCGGGCGCCGGGTCGACCGAGCCCGGCGTCACCTTGAAGGTGTTCCGCACCTTGCCGGAGGCCTCGACCAGCCAGACGCGGTCGGCGTCAAGGGAGTACACGACCCGCTCACCCGTGCCGGACCGCCCCGGCACCGCCGTCGGGTCCGCCTTCTCCTTCGGGGAGCGCGAGGCGGAGGCGGCGGGCGACTTGTCGGGGCGTTTGGCCAGGCTGTCGGGCGCGCTGGCCGAGGCCTGATAGGCGAGGAAACCGACCGCGGCGAGCGCGGCGGCGGTGAGCCCGGCCACGAATCCCGCGCTGCTCCTGGACACCTTGCGCCACCCACCTTTTCGTACTGCGTACGGCTACGTGGTGACGGTAGCAGCAGGGGCCGCACATGCCGGTGCGGCCGTGCGGCGGGCGCCGGAGCCGTAGGCTGTTCGCGTGCTCTTGCTCGCTCTGGATACCGCAACGCCCGCCGTCACCGTCGCCCTGCACGACGGCTCCCGAGTCGTCTCGGAGTCGAGCCAGGTCGACGCCCGCCGCCACGGAGAACTGCTGCTTCCGGCAGTCGACCGGGTGCTCGCCGACGCCGGGCTCGGCCTGGACGCCGTGACCGGCGTCGTCGTCGGCGTGGGCCCCGGCCCCTACACCGGCCTGCGCGTCGGCCTGATGACCGCCGACACCTTCGGCCTCGCGCTCGGCGTCCCGGTGCACGGCGTCTGCACCCTGGACGGCCTCGCCTACGCCTCCGGCGTCGAAAGCGGCCCCTTCGTGGTGGCCACCGACGCCCGCCGCAAGGAGGTGTACTGGGCGCGCTACGAGGACGCGCGCACCCGCGTGGGTGACGCCGCGGTCGACCGCCCCGCGGACATCGCCGCCGAGGTCGAGGGGCTGCCCGCGGTCGGCGCGGGCGCCCTGCTCTACCCCGGCACCTTCCCCGACGCCCGCGGCCCCGAGCACGTGTCGGCGGCCGCCCTCGCCTCCCTGGCCGCCGAGCGTCTCGCGGCGGGCGAGGAGCTGCTCGAACCCCGGCCGCTGTATCTGCGCCGCCCCGACGCGCAGGTGCCGAAGAACTACAAGGTGGTCACCCCGAAGTGACCGAGGTGACCGCCGCAGCCGCGCTGCGCGAGATGCGCTGGTGGGACATCGACCCGGTGTTCGCCCTGGAGAAGGAGCTGTTCCCGGACGACGCCTGGTCGCGCGGGATGTTCTGGTCCGAGCTCGCCCACGCCCGCGGACCGCAGGCCACCCGCCGCTACGTGGTCGCGGTGGACGGCGACCGCCTCGTCGGCTACGCGGGGCTCGCCGCCTCCGGGGACCTCGCCGACGTCCAGACGATCGCCGTCGCCCGCGACCACTGGGGCACCGGCCTCGGCGCCCGCCTCCTCACCGACCTGCTCCAGGCCGCCACCGCGTTCGAGTGCCCCGAGGTGATGCTGGAGGTCCGGGTCGACAACACCCGGGCCCAGAAGCTCTACGAACGCTTCGGCTTCGAGCCCATCGGCTTCCGGCGCGGCTACTACCAGCCCGGCAATGTGGACGCCCTGGTGATGCGCCGCACCGACCCCTCCACCACCACGACCGGCGTACAAGGAACCGACATCCATGGCTAGCACGCGCGACGAACCCCTCGTCCTCGGCATCGAGACCTCCTGCGACGAGACCGGCGTCGGCATCGTCCGCGGCACCACCCTGCTCGCCGACGCCGTCGCCTCCAGCGTGGACGAGCACGCCCGCTTCGGCGGCGTCGTGCCCGAGGTCGCCTCGCGCGCGCACCTGGAGGCCATGGTGCCGACCATCCAGCGCGCCCTGAAGGACGCCGGGGTCAGCGCGAGGGACCTCGACGGCATCGCGGTCACCGCGGGCCCCGGCCTCGCGGGGGCGCTCCTCGTCGGCGTCTCGGCCGCCAAGGCGTACGCCTACGCACTCGGCAAGCCGCTCTACGGCGTGAACCACCTCGCCTCGCACATCTGCGTGGACCAGCTGGAGCACGGCCCGCTGCCCGAGCCGACCATGGCGCTCCTGGTCTCCGGCGGCCACTCCTCGCTGCTGCTCTCCACCGACATCACCTCCGACGTGCGGCCGCTCGGCTCGACCATCGACGACGCGGCGGGCGAGGCCTTCGACAAGATCGCCAGGGTCCTGAACCTCGGCTTCCCCGGCGGCCCCGTCATCGACCGGTACGCCCGGGAGGGCGACCCGGAGGCCATCGCCTTCCCGCGCGGGCTCACCGGGCCGCGCGACGCCCCGTACGACTTCTCCTTCTCGGGGCTCAAGACGTCCGTCGCCCGCTGGATCGAGGCGAAGCGGGCCGCGGGCGAGGAGGTGCCGGTGCGGGACGTGTCGGCGTCCTTCCAGGAGGCGGTCGTCGACGTACTGACCCGCAAGGCGGTCCGCGCCTGCAAGGACGAGGGCGTCGACCACCTGATGATCGGAGGTGGCGTGGCCGCCAACTCGCGGCTGCGCGCACTCGCCCAGGAGCGGTGCGAGAAAGCGGGCATCCGGCTGCGCGTGCCGCGCCCCAAGCTGTGCACGGACAACGGCGCGATGGTCGCCGCCCTCGGCGCGGAGATGGTGGCGCGCGACCGCGCGGCCTCGTCCCTCGACCTGTCGGCGGACTCCTCGCTCCCGGTCACGGAACCGCACGTGCCGGGGCACACGCACGGCCACGGCCATGACCACGACCATGTGCACGAGGTCAGCAAGGAGAACCTGTACCCGTGACCGTCGCGCTGATGTGGGAGGCCCGTGCCGCCGAGGGACGGGGCGAGGAGCTGCTCGCGTGGGTCAGGACGCGGGAGCTGGCCGGTGCGCCGGTCCGCCGTGAGCACTTCCGTGCGCATGGGGACCGGGTGCTCGTCATCACCTGGTGGGACGCCGCCCCCGACGCCGACCTGCCCGAGCTGCCGGAGCCCGCGCCGGACCTGGTGACGCGCGCGGTGCACCGCTGGCGGTTCGAGTCGGCCGACTGACGCGTCAGCCGCTCCCGGACCGGTACGTCCGGTCCTTCCGGTACGTCAGCAGGTACCGCCAGAACAGCAGCTGCCGCACGCCGCAGCCGGGCAGCAGCCGGGCCGCCGCCGCGCGGATCTCGGGGAGCGTCATGTCCGGCTCCGCGACGGGCGGCTTGAGCGGCGGCCTCCGCTCACCGCGCAGCCGCTCGTCCGCGTACACCGCCATCCTGGCCACGGCGTTGACGGGGGACGCCACGGGGTCCCACCACGTCGTCCCGGAGTAGCAGCCGAGGACGAGCAGGGCGCCGCCCGGGGCGAGGGCGGCGCGCAGCCGGGTCACCGTGGCGAACGGCATGTGGTGCAGGCTCGCCAGGCAGGTGATGACGTCGTAGCCGCCGTCGGGCAGCTCCTCCCGGGTCACGTCGGCGCGGCGGAAGCGGGGGTTGCCGCCGTCGCCCCCGTACCCCCGCGCCTCGGCGATGACCTCCGCCGACGGGTCGAGCGCGTCGACCTCGTACCCGCGCGCCGCGAGCAGCCGGGCGAAGCGGCCCGTGCCGCAGCCGACGTCCAGGGCGGTACGGCCGTGCGGCGGCAGCTTCCGCAGGAGCAGCCGGTGGTAGTGGTCGTTGTGGTCGAAGGGCATGCGGGGGAGCCTGGCACGGGCCGCGCGGGCGCCGCGCGGAAATTCCCGGAAGAAATCTTCGCGGTGGTGTCGATCCCGGCGTTCCCCGTTCGACGCAAGGGATGAGAGGCGGGGAGAGGCCCCGCCGCCACCCGCTGGGAGAGCACCATGCCGCGCTTTCTGACGATGATCCGCGTCGACGAGAAGACCGCGCCCGAGGGCGGCCCGAGCCCCGAGCTCCAGGAGCGCATGGGGGCGCTGCTCGAAGAGATCACCAAGGCTGGGGTCATGCTCGACACCGCGGGCCTCAAGCCGGTCACCGAGGGCACCCGGGTGACGTGGGACCAGGGCGAGCTGACCGTCACCGACGGCCCGTTCACCGAGACCAAGGAGGTCATCGGCGGCTACTCGATCGTGCAGGCCAAGGACAGGGCCGAGGCTGTCGAGTGGACGAAGCGGTTCCTCAGGACGCACGAGGAGTACTGGACGATCACCGCCGAGGTGCGGGAGATCGAAGAGCCCTGACGGGCCCGGCCCGGCGTCGCGTCGGGCGGTGCTTTGCCGTGGTCACGCGTGCCGGGCGGGGCTTTGCGGTGGTCGCGCCGGGGTGCTCTGATGGATGGCCGTGAGCCCTTCGCCGGAGCATCCCCGCCACGTCATCGAGACCGTCTTCCGCATGGAGTCGCCCCGCGTCATCGCGGGCGTCGCGCGGATCGTACGAGACGTCGGCATCGCCGAGGAACTGGCGCAGGACGCCCTCGTGGCCGCCCTCGAACAGTGGCCCGCACAAGGCGTCCCCGACAACCCGGGCGCCTGGCTCATGACCACCGCACGGCGCCGCGCCGTCGACCTGGTGCGCCGCCGCGAGCGCTACGCCGAGAAGCTGGCGCTGATGGGCCGCGACCTGGAGACCGCCCCGCCCGGCGCCGACGAGCCCGCCGACCCCGACGACATCGACGACGACCTGCTCCGTCTGGTCTTCACGGCCTGCCACCCGGTGCTCTCCGCCGAGGCCCGCGTGGCGCTCACGCTGCGCCTGCTCGGCGGTCTGACCACCGCGGAGATCGCCCGTGCGGTGCTCGCCCCGGAGCCGACGGTGGCGCAGCGGATCGTACGCGCCAAACGGACCCTCGCCGCGCGGGCCGTCGCCTTCGAGGTCCCCCGCGGGCCCGACCGCGAGGCCCGCCTCGGCTCGGTCCTCGAAGTCATCTACCTGATCTTCAACGAGGGGTACGCGGCCACGGCGGGCGACGACTGGCTGCGTCCCGCCCTCTGCGAGGACGCCCTGCGGCTCGCCCGGGTCCTCGCCGGGCTCATGCCGAAGGAGTCCGAGGTGCACGGCCTGGCCGCGCTGCTCGAACTCCAGGCATCCCGCACGGGCGCGCGCACCGGGCCCCTGGGCGAACCGGTGCTCCTGAAGGACCAGAGCCGGGCCCGCTGGAACCAGATGCTGGTCCGCCGCGGCTTCGCCGCCCTGGCCCGCGCCCAGTCCGCGGCCGCGGGACAGCCGCTCGGCCCGTACGCCCTCCAGGGCGCCATCGCCGCCTGCCACGCCCACGCGCACACCTACGAGGAGACCGACTGGGCGCGGATCGCCGCCCTCTACGGCCTGCTCGCCGCCCGCGCCCCGTCCCCGGTCGCCGAGCTGAACCGGGCCGTCGCCGTCTCGATGGCGGAGGGCCCCGCCGAGGGCCTGGCCCTGGTCGACGCGCTCGCCGCCGAACCCGCCCTGCGCGACTACCACCTGCTGCCCAGCGTGCGCGGCGACCTCCTGGCACGGCTCGGGCGGACGGCGGACGCCCGCGCGGAGTTCGAGCGGGCGGCCGCGCTCACCCGCAACGCACGCGAACGGCACCTGCTCCTGGCGCGCGCCGAGCGGTGCGGCCCCTCCTGATCAGCCCGCGGCGGCCGGGTGGCCGATCAGCATGGCCGGGGCGCCCGCCACGCGCGTGAGGAAGACCGTCGCCGCGTTCCTGCCCTGCGGTTTCACCTTGCGCCGCAGCTCCTCGGGCTCCACCGCCGAGCCGCGCTTCTTCACGGTCAGAATGCCGACCCCGCGCTCCCGCAGCAGCGCCTTCAGCTTCTTCACGTTGAAGGGCAGCTGGTCGGTGATCTCGTACGAGGTGGCGTAGGCGGTGTCGCGGAGCTCGTCGGAGGTGACGTACGCGATGGTCTCGTCGATGAGCCCGCCCGCGACCTCCCTGGCCACCTCGGCGACCAGATGGGCGCGGATGACGGCGCCGTCGGGCTCGTAGAGGTAGCGCCCCACGGGCCGGACGTCCGGGTCGGGCAGCATGGCGGCGGGCGCGGCCTGGAGACGGGCCCCGGAGGGCAGCAGCGTGGCCCGCACCGCCCCCGGCGTCACGTCGTCGCCGAACCACAGCACCGCCTCCTTCACGTCGCCGCGGTCGGAGATCCACTCGGCGGCGGCCTCGCCGGGGACCGCCTCGTGAGGGATGCCGGGGGCGATCTTCAGCGCGGCGCGCGGGGCCTTGCGGGCCGCTTCGACGGCCCAGGACAGGGGCGGCGAGTAGGCCTCGGGGTCGAAGATCCGGCCGCGTCCGCCCCGGCGTGCCGGGTCCACGAACACCGCGTCGTAGGCGGAGGTGTCGACCTCGGTGACATCGGCCTCGCGCACCTCGATCAGCTCGGCGAGCCCCAGCGCCTCGGCGTTGGCGCGGGCGACCGCGCAGGTCAGGGGGTCACGGTCGACGGCGAGCACGGAGATCCCGGCCCGTGCCAGGGCGATGGCGTCGCCGCCGATGCCGCAGCACAGATCGGCGAGCGAACGGACGCCGAGCGCCTCGAAGCGCGCGGCGCGGTGGGCGGCGACGGAGGCGCGGGTGGACTGCTCGAAGCCGTTCGGGGTGAAGAACATCCGGGCCGCGTCCCCGGCGTCGAACTTCGCCGCGGCGCGCTGCCGCAGCCGGGCCTGGGCCAGCGCGGCGGAGACCAGGGCGGCCGGGTGGTCGCGGCGCAGCCGGGTGGCCGCGGCGAGTTCCCGGGCGGGGTCGACGTCCCGCACCTCGTCGAGCAGGGCCCCGCCCTCTTCGGTGAGGAGGGCGGCGAAGGCGGCGAGGGGCCCGCCCGGGTCGGCGTCGTGGGCGCGCGGCGTGTTCGGGTCGTTCACCTGCCCCATTGTGGGCCAGTCGGTGGACGGTGCGGGCTGCGGCGGCGGTGTCGGCCCCGCCGCACGGCGTTGAGCTGCGAGGATCCGGCGCCATGCAACTAGTACGACAAAAGGAAGATTCCGCCGTAAGACGGAAGAACCAGATGCGCGCCGCGCTGGCCGTCCTCACCGCCGCGGCCATCGCCTCGGGGTGCGCCTCCGGGGACGGCCGGGAGGGCGCGCAGGGCGCCGGCGGCCGTCAGGCGCTGGAGGCCCCGCCCGCCGACGCCCTCGACCTCTACGCCCACCGGCTCGACAGCGCCCAGGCGGCCCGGGCCGCCGCCGCCAAGCGCTGGGGTCTGGCCGACGCCCCGCTGAAGGCGCCCGCGCCGCCCGCGAAGAAGCCGCACATCACCACCCGCGAGGGCTTCGAGGTCAAGGGCCAGTCCGAGCTGCCGCCGGTCTTCACCACGGTCCCGACCAAGCAGAAGGTCGTCTTCCTGACCATCGACGACGGCGACGAGAAGGACCCGGCGCTGCTGCGGATGATGGACGACCTGAAGATCCCCTACACGGCCTTCCTCAGCGACTACCTGGTCAAGAAGGACTACGGGTACTTCAAGAGGATGCAGGGTCACGGGGTCGCCCTGAACAACCACACCCTGAACCACCGCTACCTGCCCGCGCTCTCCTACGAGACCCAGCGCCACGAGATCTGCGGCATGCAGGACACCATCGAGAAGCGGTACGGGAAGCGCCCCGAACTCTTCCGCCCGCCCTACGGCAACTACAACCGCGACACGCTCCGCGCGGCCAGGTCCTGCGGCATCAAGGCGGTGCCGCTCTGGGCCTCCGAGGCCTTCGCCGACCACATGGAGTGGCGCGAGTGGGACCGGGACCTGCACCCCGGCGACATCATCCTCACGCACTTCCGGGGGCGCGAGGACTGGAAGGGCACAATGCCGGACATGGTTCGTAAAGTCATGAAAACGGTCACGGACAAGGGCTACGCGGTGGCCAGACTGGAGGACTACCTGTGAACCCCCGGGCGCGGGCACGCCGCCGTCTCCTCGCCGGAGCCCTCCTGAGCACCGTGCTCGCGCCCACCCTCCTCACGGCCTGCGCGGAATCGGTGGACCCCATCGAACGCCTGGGGCGCAAGGCGGCGGAGAAGGTGCCGAGG
>NZ_JASKYR010000184.1:0-11645 GCF_041028215.1 Streptomyces flavofungini | reverse complement strand
TCGCCGGGGCGCTCGGCTCACAGGGTCTTTTCGTGCGGCACGACGTCACCGACGCCGCGAGCTGGGCGGCGGCCGTGGCCGGTGCGCTCGGCGCCTTCGGGCGGCTCGACGCCCTGGTCAACAATGCCGCGCTGTGGCGCACGGCGTCCGTCGAGGACGAGACGGCGGAGAACTTCGAGGCGCTGCTCCGCGTCAATCTGCTGGGTCCCTTCCTCGGCATCCAGGCGGTGCTGCCCGCGCTGCGGGAGGCGGGCGGCGGGTCGGTGGTGAACGTGTCGTCGACGGCCGGGCTCGTCGGCATCCCGGGGCACGCGGCCTATGGCTCGTCGAAGTTCGGGCTGCGCGGCCTGACCCGGTCGTCTGCGCTCGACCTGGCGCGGTACGGGATACGGGTCAACTCCGTGCACCCGGGGGCCATCGACACCCCGATGATCGCGACGGCCGCCGGGCGGGACTGGTCCCATCTGCCGCTGGGCCGGATGGGCCGCCCGGAGGAGGCCGCCGAACTGGTGCTGTTCCTGGCATCGGACGCGTCGTCGTACATCACGGGCGCCGAGTTCACCGTGGACGGTGGGTCCACGACCGGGTGAGCGGAGCCCCTGCCACGGCCGGCAGGCGCGCACCCTGTCCGTCCTGCTCCTGGAAGGCGGGCAGCGCGAGGATCCGTATCCTGGCCTCGTCGTCCATCAGCTCGACCAGGGGCTTGGAGCTCCCACAGGTCCTGCTCGCCGACTTCGAGGGCGAGCGCGTCCAGCTCGGGCGCGGGCAGCGCCCCCCGCCGCGGCGGCGACTGCCTCGCGGGACGCGGCGGGCAGGGCGTCCACCAGGGGCAGGAACTCCGCCGCTGACGTGGAAGGTGTACGGGGAGACGTTCAAGGGGCCGTAGATCTCCGGCGGTCCTGCCCCCCGTACCCCCTTCCGCGTCCGCGTCAGCCCTTGACCGCGCCCGCCGCCAGGCCCGAGCCCAGCTTTCTGTGCACGATCACGAAGAAGATCATTACCGGCACGGTGACCAGCGTGGAGCTGGCCATGACCGGTCCCCAGGACGTCGAGTTCTCCCCGAAGAACTGGTAGATGCCGACGGCGGCGGTGTACTTGTCGCTGCCCTTCATGAAGGTGTACGCGAAGACGAACTCGTTCCACGCCGTGATGAAGGCGAAGATCGATGTGGCGACGAGGCCGGGCGCGACCAGCGGGAGCAGCACCGACCGGAACATCCGGAACCAGGACGCCCCGTCGATGTACGCGGCCTCCTCGACCTCCTTGGGGATGGTGGCGACGAAACCGCGCAGCGTCCAGATCGCGAAGGGCAGGGAGAGCGCGATGTAGACGATGCTCAGGCCGAGCAGGGAGTTGAGCAGTTCGTAGTCCCGCATCTGGATGAAGAGCGGGATGACGAGCGCCTCCAGCGGCACCATCTGCACGATCAGGATCATGATCAGCACGGAGGTGCGGAAGCGGAACTTGAACCGTGCCACCGCGATGGCCGCGAAGAGCGAGAGCAGCGCGGCGGCGACGATCGTGGCGAGGCCGACGAGGGCGGAGTTCAGCAGGTAGGTGCCGAAGTTGCCCTTCTCGAAGACGAACGTGAAGTGTTCGAGGCTCACGCCGCTCGGCAGCACGTCCGCGCCCCGGGTGACCGCCTTCGGGTCGAGCGCCGTGGAGATCATCCAGTACACCGGGAAGAGCGTGAAGAGCAGGAGCGCGGCGACCGCGAGGGGCAGTCCGATCCGGGCGGCGGTCGAGGTGCGGCGGCGGTTGGCCGTGGCCGGGGGCGCGGCCGGGAGCTTGGCGGTGGTCACAGGTCCTCCTCCCCCTGTCGGAACAGCGTGCGGATGTAGACGATCGTGATGAGCAGGAGCAGCACGGTCAGCAGGACCGCGGCCGCGGCGCCCGCGCCGTAGTCGTTCTTGGCGAAGGCCTGGATGTAGGAGAAGACGCCGAGGTTGTAGACCTCTTCGTTGGAGCCGTCACCGCCGGGCTGGAGGTAGATCTGGGTGAAGACCTTGAAGTCCCAGATGGTGGAGAGGATGGTCACCACGAGGAAGACCGGCTTGATCGTCGGCACGGTGATGTTCCAGAACCGCTGCCAGGCGTTGGCGCCGTCCAGTTCCCCCGCCTCGTACAGCTCCTTGGGGATCGTCATCAGGCCCGCGAGGACGGTGATGGCGACGAACGGGAAGCCGTGGTGGATCACGTTCAGGGTGGCGATCGCGTAGAACGGTCCGCGCTCGGTGAACCAGTTGGTGGTCTCCGGGTCGATCAGGCCGAGGGAGCCCGCGATCTGGCTGACCATGCCGTCCTGCGGCTGGAAGAGCCAGATCCAGACGTAGGTGCCGGTCACCGCGGGCATGGCCCAGGCGGCGAGGATCGCGATGGAGCAGATCAGCCGCCAGGTGGCGCCGAGGCGGTTGAGCAGCAGCGCCACCAGGGTGCCGAGCGCGACGGTGAGGCCGACGCAGGCGATGGCGAAGAAGACGGTGTTGGGCAGGACCGTCTTCCACAGCAGGCCGCTGGAGAGCAGGTCGCTGTAGTGGTCGAACCCGGTGTAGGTCCCGACGCCGCCGCCGAACTTGACGGCGTAGTCCTGCAAGGAGAGCTTGCCGACCTGGATCAGCGGCCAGAGCAGCAGTCCCGCGAGGACCACCAGGGAGGGGGCGAGCAGGAGCCAGGGGCGGGTGAGGTTGATCAGGTTCTTGCGGCGGCGGGCCGCTTCGGCTCCGCCGGTGTCCCGCTTCGAGGGGCCGCGGCCGGCCGGAGTCTCCTCCGGCCGGCCGGCGCTCCTTCACGACTGTCGCGTCCTTCACAGTGCCGAACTCGACCTCGCTCACTTGTCCTTGGCGAAGATCGCGTCCATGTCCTTGGCGGCCTTGTCGGCGGCTTCCTGGACGGAGGCCTTACCGGTCAGGATCGACTGGACCATGCCGGGGATGACCTTGGAGGCCTGGATCTCGCCGTAGGCCTTGGTCTTGGGGACCGTGGCGCCCGCCTCCAGCATCTGCTTGGCGAACGGCTCGACCAGCGGGTCCTTCTTCGCCGCGATCTTCTTCAGCTCGGAGTTCTGGCCGGGGAAGTAGTTGGTCTGCTCGGCCCACTTGGCGGCGAACTCACCGGTGGTCAGCATCTTCACGAACTCCCAGGCGAGTTCCTTCTTGTCCGTGTTGAACGTGGACAGGTAGGAGCCGCCGAGGAAGGACTTGCTCATGCCGCCGTTCTCGCCGGGGATCGGCACCGCGCCGAGCTTGCCCTTGAGGTCGGGGTTGGCGTCCACGATGGCCTTCGGGGTCCAGTTGCCGCCGATGGCCATGGAGATCTCGCCCTTGTTCCAGGCGTCGCCGACCTCCTTCTCCGTCCAGGTGTTGACCTTGGCCGGGGAGACCTTGTCCTTGGTGGCGAGGCCCGTGTAGAACTCGATGCCCTTGACCGCCTCGGGCGAGTTGATGCCCGACTTCCACTTGCCGCCGGACTCGGTGGCGAGCTCGCCGCCCGCGCCCCAGACGAAGGGCGCCGCGAACATCTCGGCGCCGCCCGCGACGGGGAAGGCGACCTTCTTGGGCTCCTTCTCCTTCAGCGTCCTGGCGGTCGCCTGAAGTTCCTTCCAGGTGGTCGGCGGCTTCAGGTCGTACTTCTCGAAGAGGTCCTTGCGGTAGACGATCGAGCGCACGCCCGCGTACCAGGGCATGCCGTACTGCTTGCCGTCGAGGGTGCCCGCATCCTTCAGGCCCTCGACGAGGTCGTCGCCGAGGCCGGACTTCTTCACGTCGTCGGTGACGTCGACGAGCGCGTCCGTCTCGGCGAACTGCGGCACCCAGGTGGTGCCGACCTCGGCCACGTCGGGCACCTGGTCCGCGCCGCCCTCGATGGCGGTCGTGAACTTCTTCTGGGCCGTGGCCCACTGCTGGTACTCGACCTTGATCTTGGCGCCGGTCTTCTTCTCGAAGGCGTCTCCGGCCTCCTTGAAGAACGGGCGGGCGTCGGGGTTGGTCCCCTCCATGATCCACACGGTCAGGGTCTTGCCCTTGCCGTCCGTGGCGCTGTCGCTGCCGCCGTCATCGCCGCCGCACGCCGTGGCGGTCAGTCCGAGACACAGGGTGATGCAACCAGCCGCGATGACACGTCGCTTCATGCCGGCCCCCTCCAGGTTCCGATTGGTGGGAGCGATTGTGGTCACACGGGGTCGGAGCGGTCTAGACCCATTGGGATAAGCGGCCGAACCGTAATGAGGGTTGCGGGTGACGCAACATACGCTCATACCATTGCGCACCACGCAACGCAGGCGTTGCAGAGTTCACTCTCCGTATGCGCGTGCGAACGCGACGGCGCCCGCCTCCGTCCGGTCGGGGACAAAGCGGGCGCCGCGTCAGTTCCGCACACCGTTGTGCGGGACGTCTCTGAGGGGTCGTACGCACTGACGGGCGTACGGGTGTACAGACGTACGGGTCAGACCGTCAGGGCTCGGTCGGTCGGACGGATCGGGGCCGGAAGATCACTCGCACCGGTGAGGAAGCGGTCGACGCCGCGCGCCGCCGAACGGCCCTCGGCGATCGCCCAGACGATGAGCGACTGGCCGCGTCCCGCGTCACCGGCGACGAAGACACCGGGGACGTTCGTCTGGAAATCGGCGTCGCGGGCGACGTTGCCGCGCTCGTCGAGCTCCAGGCCGAACTGCTCCACCAGGCCGTTCGCGCGGTCGGTGCCGGTGAAGCCCATCGCGAGCGTGACGAGCTGGGCGGGGATCCTGCGCTCCGTGCCCGGCTTCGGGGTCAGCTTGCCCTCGATGAACTCCACCTCGACGAGGTGCAGGAACTGGACGTTGCCGTCCTCGTCGCCCTCGAAGTGCGTGGTGTTGACGGCGTAGACCCGCTCGCCGCCCTCCTCGTGCGCGGAGGTGACCTTGTACAGCATCGGGAAGGTCGGCCACGGCTGGTGCGCGGCACGCTCCTCACCCGGCTTGGGCATGATCTCCAGCTGGGTCACGGAGGCCGCGCCCTGGCGGTGGGCCGTGCCCACGCAGTCCGCGCCGGTGTCACCGCCGCCGATGACGACGACGTGCTTGCCCTCGGCGGTGATCGGGGGCGCCACGAAGTCGCCCTCCTGCACCTTGTTAGCGAGCGGCAGGTACTCCATGGCGAAGTGGATGCCGTTCAGCTCACGGCCCGGCACCGGCAGGTCCCGGGAGACCGTGGCGCCCGCGGCGATGACCACGGCGTCGTAGCGCTTGCGCAGCTTCGCCGCGTCGATGTCGCGGCCGATCTCCACCTCGGTGCGGAACTTGGTGCCCTCCGCGCGCATCTGCTCGATGCGGCGGTTGATGTGCCGCTTCTCCATCTTGAACTCGGGGATGCCGTAGCGCAGCAGGCCGCCGATCCGGTCGGCGCGCTCGTAGACGGCGACGGTGTGACCGGCCCGCGTGAGCTGCTGGGCGGCGGCGAGGCCCGCCGGACCCGAACCGATCACCGCGACCGTCTTGCCGGAGAGCCGCTCCGGGGCCTGGGGCGCGACGTCGCCGCGGTCCCACGCCTTGTCGATGATCGAGACCTCGACGTTCTTGATGGTGACGGGCGGCTGGTTGATGCCGAGCACGCAGGCCGACTCGCACGGGGCCGGGCAGAGGCGGCCGGTGAACTCCGGGAAGTTGTTGGTGGCGTGCAGGCGCTCCTGCGCGGCCGACCAGTCCTCGCGGTAGGCGTAGTCGTTCCACTCCGGGATGAGGTTCCCGAGCGGGCAGCCGTTGTGGCAGAACGGGATGCCGCAGTCCATGCAGCGCGAGGCCTGCTTGGAGATGATCGGGAGGAGCGAACCGGGAACGTAGACCTCGTTCCAGTCCTGGACGCGCTCGCCGACCGGGCGGGTCTGCGCGACCTCGCGGCCATGGTTCAGAAAGCCCTTGGGATCAGCCATTGGTCGCCGCCTCCATCATCTTCTCGGTGATCTCGGTCTCGGAGAGACCGGCTCGCTCGGCGGCGTCCTTGGCGGCGAGCACTGCCTTGTACGTGCTGGGGATGATCCTGCTGAAGCGGTCCACGGCCGTGTCCCACTCCGCGAGGAGCTTCTCCGCGACAGTGGAGCCCGTCTCCTCCTGGTGGCGGCGCACGACGTCGTGCAGCCACTGCTTGTCGGAGTCGTCGAGGGGCTCGACGGCCGCCAGGTTCCCGGCGTTGACGTTGTCGCGGTCTAGGTCGATCACGTACGCGATGCCGCCGGACATGCCGGCCGCGAAGTTGCGCCCGGTCTCGCCGAGGATCACCGCGTGGCCGCCGGTCATGTACTCGCAGCCGTGGTCGCCCACGCCCTCGGACACGACCGTGGCGCCGGAGTTGCGGACGCAGAAGCGCTCGCCGGTGCGGCCCCGCAGGAAGAGTTCGCCGCCGGTCGCGCCGTACGCGATGGTGTTGCCCGCGATCGTCGAGTACTCGGCGAGGTGGTCGGCGCCGCGGTCGGGGCGGACGATGATCCGGCCGCCGGAGAGGCCCTTGCCGACGTAGTCGTTGGCGTCGCCCTCCAGGCGGAGCGTGACGCCGCGCGGCACGAAGGCGCCGAAGGACTGGCCCGCGGAGCCGGTGAAGGTGACGTCGATGGTGTCGTCGGGCAGGCCCGCGCCGCCGAACTTCTTGGTCACCTCGTGGCCGAGCATGGTGCCGACCGTGCGGTTGATGTTGCGGATGGCGACCTGGGCGCGGACCGGCTGGGCGTCGGTGGCACCGGCGGCCGAGAGCGCGTCGGCGGAGAGCTTGATCAGCTCGTTGTCGAGCGCCTTCTCCAGGCCGTGGTCCTGGACCGTGATCTGGTGGCGCACGGCTCCGGCGGGCAGGTCCGGCACGTGGAAGAGCGGTGCCAGGTCGAGGCCCTGCGCCTTCCAGTGGCTGACGGCCCGCTCGGTGTCGAGCAGCTCGGCGTGGCCGACGGCCTCCTCGATGGAGCGGAAGCCCAGCTCGGCGAGGAGCTCGCGGACCTCCTCGGCGATGAACTCGAAGAAGTTCACGACGTACTCGGCCTTGCCGGAGAACCTCTCGCGCAGCGCCGGGTTCTGCGTGGCGATGCCCACCGGGCAGGTGTCCAGGTGGCAGACGCGCATCATGACGCAGCCGGACACCACGAGCGGCGCGGTGGCGAAACCGAACTCCTCGGCGCCGAGCAGCGCGGCGATGATGACGTCGCGGCCGGTCTTGAGCTGGCCGTCGGTCTGCACGACGATGCGGTCGCGCAGGCCGTTGAGCAGCAGCGTCTGCTGGGTCTCGGCGAGGCCGAGCTCCCAGGGGCCGCCCGCGTGCTTGAGCGAGGTCAGCGGGGACGCGCCCGTACCGCCGTCGTGGCCGGAGATCAGGACGACGTCCGCGTGGGCCTTGGAGACGCCCGCGGCGACCGTGCCGACGCCGACCTCGGAGACCAGCTTCACGTGGATCCGCGCCTGCGGGTTGGCGTTCTTCAGGTCGTGGATGAGCTGGGCGAGGTCCTCGATGGAGTAGATGTCGTGGTGCGGCGGCGGCGAGATGAGGCCGACGCCGGGCGTCGAGTGACGCGTCTTGGCGACCCACGGGTAGACCTTGTGGCCGGGCAGCTGGCCGCCCTCGCCGGGCTTCGCGCCCTGCGCCATCTTGATCTGGATGTCGTCGGCGTTGACGAGGTACTCGCTGGTCACACCGAAGCGGCCGGAGGCGACCTGCTTGATGGACGAGCGGCGCGCCGGGTCGTACAGGCGCTCCGGGTCCTCGCCGCCCTCGCCGGTGTTGGACTTGCCGCCGAGCTGGTTCATGGCGATGGCGAGGGTCTCGTGCGCCTCGCGGGAGATCGAGCCGTACGACATGGCGCCGGTCGAGAACCGCTTGACGATCTCCGAGGCGGGCTCGACCTCATCGAGGGGGATCGAGGGGCGGTCCGACTTGAAGTTGAACAGGCCGCGCAGCGTCATCAGGCGCTCGGACTGCTCGTTCACGCGGCCCGTGTACTGCTTGAAGATGTCGTAGCGGCGGCTGCGCGTGGAGTGCTGGAGGCGGAAGACCGTGTCCGGGTCGAACAGGTGCGGCTCGCCCTCGCGGCGCCACTGGTACTCGCCGCCGATCTCCAGGGCGCGGTGCGCCGAGGGGATGCCGGAGGCCGGGTAGGCCTTGGCGTGCCGGGCGGCGACCTCCTGGGCGATGACGTCGAGACCGGCGCCGCCGATCTTCGTGGTCGTACCGCTGAAGTACCGCTCGACGAAGGACTCCTCCAGGCCGACGGCCTCGAAGACCTGGGCGCCGCGGTAGGAGGCGACGGTGGAGATGCCCATCTTGGACATCACCTTCAGGACACCCTTGCCGAGGGCGTGGATCAGGTTGCGGATGGCCGTCTCGGGCTCGATGCCGGGCAGGAACGTGCCCGCACGGACGAGGTCCTCGACGGACTCCATGGCCAGGTAGGGGTTGACGGCGGCGGCGCCGTAGCCGATGAGGAGGGCCACGTGGTGGACCTCGCGCACGTCGCCCGCCTCCACGAGCAGGCCCACCTGGGTGCGCTGCTTGGTGCGGATGAGGTGGTGGTGGACGGCGGCGGTGAGCAGCAGCGAGGGGATCGGCGCGTGCTCGGCGTCGGAGTGCCGGTCGGAGAGCACGATCAGGCGGGCGCCCGCCTCGATGGCGGCGTCGGCCTCGGCGCAGATCTCGTCGATACGGGCGGCGAGGGCCTGGCCGCCGTCGCCGACGCGGTAGAGACCGGAGAGGGTCGCGGCCGTCATGCCGGGCATGTCGCCGTCGGCGTTGATGTGTATGAGCTTGGCCAGCTCGTCGTTGTCGATCACCGGGAAGGGCAGCGTGACGCTGCGGCACGACGCGGCGGTCGGTTCGAGCAGGTTGCCCTGCGGGCCGAGCGAGCTGTGCAGCGAGGTGACGAGCTCTTCCCGGATGGCGTCCAGCGGCGGGTTGGTGACCTGCGCGAAGAGCTGCGTGAAGTAGTCGAAGATCAGCCGGGGGCGCTCGGAGAGGGCCGCGATCGGGGTGTCCGTGCCCATGGAGCCGAGCGGCTCGCCGCCGGTCTTGGCCATCGGGGCGAGGATGATGCGCAGCTCTTCCTCGGTGTAGCCGAAGGTCTGCTGGCGGCGCGTGACGGAGGCGTGGGTGTGCACGATGTGCTCGCGCTCGGGCAGGTCGGAGAGCTCGATCTCGCCGGCCTCCAGCCACTCCTGGTAGGGCTTCTCGGCGGCGAGACCGGCCTTGATCTCGTCGTCCTCGACGATGCGGTGCTCGGCGGTGTCGACGAGGAACATGCGGCCGGGCTGGAGGCGGCCCTTGCGGACGACCTTGGCCGGGTCGATGTCGAGGACGCCGACCTCGGAGCCGAGGACGACGAGGCCGTCGTCGGTGACCCAGTAGCGGCCGGGGCGCAGACCGTTGCGGTCGAGCACGGCGCCGACCTGGACGCCGTCGGTGAAGGTGACGCAGGCGGGGCCGTCCCAGGGCTCCATCATCGTGGAGTGGAACTGGTAGAAGGCGCGCCGTGCCGGGTCCATGGAGGCGTGGTTCTCCCAGGCCTCGGGGATCATCATCAGCACGGAGTGCGGCAGGGAGCGGCCGCCGAGGTGGAGGAGTTCGAGCACCTCGTCGAAGGACGCCGAGTCGGAGGCGTCCGGCGTACAGATCGGGAAGACGCGGTCGAGGTTGTCCCCGGCGAACAGCTCGGAGGCGAGCTGCGACTCGCGGGCCCGCATCCAGTTGCGGTTGCCCTTGACGGTGTTGATCTCACCGTTGTGCGCGACGAAGCGGTACGGGTGGGCGAGCGGCCAGCTCGGGAACGTGTTCGTCGAGAAGCGGGAGTGGACGAGCGCGACGGCCGTGGCGAAGCGGCGGTCGGACAGGTCGGGGAAGAACGGCTCCAGCTGGCCCGTGGTCAGCATGCCCTTGTAGACGATCGTGCGGGCGGAGAGCGAGGGGAAGTACGTGCCCGCCTCGCGCTCGGCGCGCTTGCGCAGCATGAACGCCTTGCGGTCGAGGGTCAGGCCGGTGCTCTCGCCGTCGGCCACGAAGACCTGCTTGAAGACGGGCATCGTCGAGCGGGCGGTGGCGCCGAGCAGCTCGGGGGCGACCGGAACCTCGCGCCAGCCGAGGACGGTCACGCCCTCCTCCGAGGCGATCGTCTCGATCTGCGAGACGGCGGCGTCGGTGGTGCCCGCGGTGTCGACGGGCAGGAAGGCGATGCCCACCGCGTAGGCACCGGCGGCGGGCAGTTCGAATCCGGCCACCTCGCGCAGGAACGCGTCCGGGACCTGGAGCAGGATGCCGGCGCCGTCACCCGAGTCGGGCTCGGAGCCGGTGGCGCCTCGGTGCTCCAGGTTGCGCAGTACCGTCAGCGCCTGTTCGACCAGCTCATGGCTGGCAACACCGGTGAGGGTGGCCACGAACCCGACGCCACAGGCGTCGTGCTCGTTACGGGGGTCGTACATGCCCTGGGGGGCGGGGCGACCATCCATGGGCGACCAGGCGTGGGTACGCATCGGCACTCCCGTCGTCGTCGTGGCTGGGGACCTCCCAGGCCTTTACGGGGCTCTGGGGGCACTTGAGGCGAGGGACGACTTTGGCCCTGGCGAAATTTCGTGCAGGTTACATGATGGAACGCTTCTCGAAAAGCGGATACTTCATTCCACCATGTGGACACCGCCCGCAGGTGGGGGGCGGCGCGAGAGGGGCTCAGCGGACAGATCGGTGGCCGGTGGCCCGGAGCGACACGAGCCTCATTGCCCGCAGCGCTTACGGCTCATGCCCGCTGGTCACAGAGTCGAAACCGCCCATTTACGGTTACTTATGCGATCCCCCGCATAGCCCTGCGACTGCTCATCCTACGGCCGTACCGAACAGCGCGCCCAGGACGTACGTCACACCGGCCGCGGCACCGCCGAGCGCGAGCTGCCGCAGACCGCTGAACCACCAGGAGCGCGCGGTCACCTTGGCGACCACGGCACCGCAGGCGAAGAGTCCGGCGAGGGCGAGCAGCACCGCGGGCCAGAGCGCGGTCGCGCCGAGCAGATACGGCAGTACGGGGAGCAGGGCACCCAGGGCGAAGGCGCCGAAGGAGGACACCGCGGCCACGGTCGGCGACGGCAGGTCACCGGGGTCGATGCCGAGCTCCTCGCGGGCGTGTATCTCCAGGGCCTGCTCGGGGTCCTTGGAGAGCTGCCGCGCGACCTCGCGGGCGAGGTCCGGCTCGACACCGCGCGACGCGTAGAGCGCGGCGAGCTCCTTCTCCTCGTCCTTGGGGTGCTTGCGCAGCTCCCTCCGCTCGACGTCCAGCTCCGCCTGGACCAGCTCGCGCTGGGAGGCGACCGAGGTGTACTCACCGGCCGCCATGGAGAAGGCGCCCGCCGCGAGCCCGGCGAGGCCGGTGATGACGATGGTCTGGTGGGCGACGGAGCCGCCCGCGACACCGGTCATCAGCGCCAGGTTGGACACGAGTCCGTCCATCGCCCCGAAGACGGCGGGGCGCAGCCAGCCGCCGTTCACGTCCCGGTGCGTGTGGTTGTCGCGGTGCGCCTCGTGCAGCGTCGCTTCGGTCTCGATGATGGCCATGATGTGTGGACCCCCTCAATGCTTGGACATTGTCGAAAGTACGCTTGAAAAATTTTCCCCGCCAGCAAGGAAGGCCGTACTTACCTGCGAAAACGCGCCTCGGCGGGGTGTCGA
>NZ_JASKYR010000183.1:0-12290 GCF_041028215.1 Streptomyces flavofungini | reverse complement strand
GCGCAGCGTGGCGAAGCGGGACTCCGGGAGGACGACCTCCTTCTCGAAGCGGCAGTGCTTGWWSYCGGWGKACGSGGYGATGTCCAGGAAGGTCAGCTCGTCGGCGCCCTCGGCGTCGTAGACCTTGGCCATCTCCACGGGGTCGCCCGCGTCGCGCAGGTTCTGGAAGTTGACGCCCTTGACGACGCGGCCGTTGTCCACGTCAAGGCAGGGGATGACCCGTACCGCGAGCGTCATGACGCCTCAGCTCCCCGGTACGCCTCCACCTCGACCTCGACGACCAGGCTGGGGTCTATGAAGCCGGAGACGATGAGCATCGAGGCGGCCGGGCGGACGTCGTCGAAGAGCTCCTTGTGGGCGCGGCCCACCTCTTCGACGTCCCGCGCGTGGGTGAGGTACATGCGGGTGCGCACCACGTGCTCGCGGCCGAGGCCGAGCTTCTTCAGGGCGTCGATCGCGGTGGTGAAGGCGTTGACCGTCTGTTCGTACGGGGTGCCGGCGTCGATGACGCCGTTCACCACGGAGGTGCAGCCGGAGACCAGGACCAGGCCGTTGGGCAGCTCGACGGCGCGGGAGTAGCCGATGGTCTCCTCCCAGGGGCCGCCCGAGCCGACCCGGCGCACGGTCCCGCTCATGACGAGGCCACGGCGGCGAGCGCCTCTTCCAGCGTGAACGCCTTGGCGTACAGCGCCTTGCCGACGATGGCGCCCTCGACGCCGAGCGGGACGAGCTCGGCGATGGCGCGCAGGTCGTCCAGGGAGGAGACGCCGCCGGAGGCCACGACGGGACGGTCCGTCGCCGCGCAGACGTTCTTCAGGAGCTCCAGGTTCGGGCCCTGGAGCGTGCCGTCCTTGGCGATGTCGGTGACCACGTAGCGCGCGCAGCCCTCGGCGTTCAGGCGCTCCAGGGTTTCGTAGAGGTCGCCGCCGTCGCGGGTCCAGCCGCGGCCCCGGAGGGTGGTGCCGCGTACGTCGAGGCCGACCGCGATCTTGTCGCCGTGCTCGGCGATGACCTTGGCGACCCACTCCGGGGTCTCCAGGGCGGCGGTGCCGAGGTTGACGCGGGTGCAGCCGGTGGCGAGGGCGGCGGCCAGCGAGGCGTCGTCGCGGATGCCGCCGGACAGCTCGACCTTGATGTCCATCGCCTCGGTGACCTCGGCGATCAGAGCGCGGTTGTCGCCGGTGCCGAACGCGGCGTCGAGGTCGACCAGGTGCAGCCACTCGGCGCCCGACCGCTGCCAGGCGAGGGCGGCCTCCAGCGGGGAGCCGTAGGAGGTCTCCGTGCCGGACTCGCCGTGGACGAGGCGTACGGCCTGGCCGTCGCGGACGTCGACGGCGGGAAGGAGTTCGAGGGAGCTCACAGTGTTCCGATCCAGTTGGTGAGGAGCTGGGCACCGGCGTCGCCGGACTTCTCGGGGTGGAACTGGGTGGCGCTCAGGGCGCCGTTCTCGACGGCCGCCACGAAGGGCTCGCCGTGCGTGGACCAGTGCACGTAGGGGGCGCGCATCTTCGGGTTCACGACTTCGAGGGACCAGTCGTGCACCGCGTAGGAGTGCACGAAGTAGAAACGGGCGTCGTCGTCGAGGCCCTTGAAGAGCGGGGAGCCCGCCGAGGCCTGGACGGTGTTCCAGCCCATGTGCGGGACGATGTCGGCCTTCAGGGGCTCGACCGTGCCGGGCCACTCGTCGAGGCCCTCGGTCTCCACGCCGTGCTCGATGCCCCGGGCGAAGAGGATCTGCATGCCCACGCAGATGCCCATGACCGGGCGCCCGCCGGAGAGGCGGCGCCCGACGATCCAGTCGCCGCGCGCCTCCTTGAGCCCCTTCATGCAGGCCTCGAAGGCGCCGACGCCCGGCACCAGGAGGCCGTCGGCGTTCATGGCCGTGTCGTAGTCGCGCGTGATCTCGACGTCCGCGCCCGCGCGGGCGAGGGCGCGCTCGGCGGAGCGGATGTTGCCGAAGCCGTAGTCGAAGACGACGACCTTCTTGGGAGTGCTCATGTCGCGTACGCCCCCCTCAGTTCCAGTAGTCGAGCCGCAGGATGCCCGCCGCCAGGCACATCACGGCGCCGATGGAGAGCAGCGTGATGAGGCTCTTGGGCATCCCCTGCTTGGCGAAGGAGATGACGCCGCCGATCAGGAAGAGACCGAAGACGATCAGGATGGTGTTCAGGCCGGTCATGGCGTTACAGCGCGCCCTTCGTGGAGGGGAGGATTCCGGCGGCACGCGGGTCGCGCTCCGAGGCATACCGCAGGGCGCGGGCGAGGGCCTTGAACTGGCACTCCACGATGTGGTGGGCGTTGCGGCCGTACGGCACGTGGACGTGCAGGGCGATCTGGGCCTGCGCGACGAAGGACTCCAGGATGTGCCGGGTCATCGTCGTGTCGTACTCGCCGATCATCGGCGCCATCTTCTCCGGCTCGGTGTGCACCAGGTACGGGCGTCCCGAGAGGTCGACGGTCACCTGGGCCAGCGACTCGTCCAGCGGGACCGTGCAGTTGCCGAAGCGGTAGATGCCCACCTTGTCGCCGAGCGCCTGCTTGAAGGCGGCGCCGAGGGCGAGGGCGGTGTCCTCGATGGTGTGGTGGGAGTCGATGTGCAGGTCGCCCTCGGTCTTGACCGTGAGGTCGAAGAGGCCGTGGCGGCCCAGCTGGTCGAGCATGTGGTCGTAGAAGCCGACGCCGGTCGACACGTCGACCTTGCCGGTGCCGTCGAGGTCGATCTCGACGACGACCGACGTCTCCTTCGTGGTGCGCTCGATTCTTCCGACGCGGCTTTCGCGAGTCATGCGCCCTGCTCCTTCTTGAGTTCGCGTACCGCATCGAGGAACGCGTCGTTTTCGTCGGGGGTTCCCGCGGTGACCCGCAGCCACCCCGGCACTCCGTTGTCCCTGACCAGGACGCCCCGGTCGAGGATGCGCCGCCACACCTCGTGGGCGGCGCCCTCGCCCTCGAACCGTCCGAACTGCACGAAATTGGCGTCGGACGCGGTCACCTCGTAGCCCGCCGCGCGCAGTTCGGCGACGAGGCGGTCGCGCTCGGCCTTGAGCTGCTCCACGTACTTCAGGAGCGTGTCGGTGTGTTCGAGGGCGGCGAGCGCGGTGGCCTGGGTGACGGCCGAGAGGTGGTAGGGCAGGCGCACCAGCTGCACGGCGTCGACGACCGCCGGGTCGGCGGCGAGGTAGCCGAGGCGCAGCCCGGCCGCGCCGAAGGCCTTGGACATGGTCCGCGAGACGACCAGGTTCGGGCGGCCCTCGATGAGCGGCAGCAGCGAGGCGCCGTGGCTGAACTCCACGTAGGCCTCGTCGACCACGACCAGGGAGGGCTTCGCCGCCTGCGCCGCGTCGTACAGCGCGCGGACCGTCTCGGCGGGGACGGCGGTGCCCGTGGGGTTGTTGGGCGTGGTGATGAAGACGACGTCGGGCCGGTGCTCGGCGATGGCGCGCCCGGCCGCCGCCACGTCGATGGTGAAGTCGTCGTTGCGCGGTCCGGAGAGCCAGCCGGTGCCGGTGCCGCGCGCGATGAGGCCGTGCATCGAGTACGAGGGCTCGAAGCCGATGGCCGTCCTGCCGGGCCCGCCGAAGGTCTGGAGGAGCTGCTGGATGACTTCGTTCGAGCCGTTGGCCGCCCAGACGTGGGCGGTCGTCACCTCGTGCCCGCCGGTGCGGGTGAGGTAGCGGGCCAGTTCGGTGCGCAGCTCCACCGCGTCCCGGTCGGGGTAGCGGTTGAGGTCGCGGGCGGCCTCGCGCACCCGCTCGGCGATGCGCTCGACGAGCGCCTCCGGGAGCGGATAGGGGTTCTCGTTGGTGTTCAGGCGTACGGGTACGTCGAGCTGGGGCGCGCCGTACGGGGACTTGCCGCGCAGCTCGTCGCGGACGGGGAGGTCGTCGATGCGGGTCACTTGGGCGCCTTCCACCCGAAACGCGCCTTGACCGCCGCGCCGTGCGCGGGCAGGTCCTCGGCCTCGGCGAGCGTCACGACGTGGTGCGCGACGTCGGCGAGGGCCTCGCGCGAGTAGTCCACGATGTGGATGCCGCGCAGGAAGGACTGGACGGAGAGCCCTGAGGAGTGGCAGGCGCAGCCGCCGGTGGGCAGGACGTGGTTGGACCCGGCGCAGTAGTCGCCGAGGGAGACCGGGGACCAGGGGCCGACGAAGATCGCGCCCGCGTTCTTCACGCGGTCCGCGACGGCGCCGGCGTCGGCGGTCTGGATCTCCAGGTGCTCGGCGCCGTACGCGTCGACGACCCGCAGGCCCTCCTCGAGACCGTCGACGAGGACGATCGCGGACTGGCGGCCCCGCAGCGCGGGCACGATCCGGTCCTCGACGTGCTTGGTGGCCGCCACCTGCGGCTTGAGCTCCTTCTCCACCGCGTCGGCGAGGGCGACGGAGTCGGTGACGAGCACGGCGGCGGCGAGCGGGTCGTGCTCGGCCTGGCTGATCAGGTCGGAGGCGACGTGCGCCGGGTCGGCGGTGTCGTCGGCGAGGACCGCGATCTCGGTCGGACCGGCCTCGGTGTCGATGCCGATGCGGCCGGTGAAGTAGCGCTTGGCGGCGGCCACCCAGATGTTGCCGGGGCCCGTCACCATGTTCGCCGGGACGCAGCTCTCGGTGCCGTACGCGAACATCGCGACGGCCTGGGCGCCGCCGACCGCGTACACCTCGTCGATGCCGAGGAGGGCGCAGGCGGCGAGGATCGTGGGGTGCGGGAGGCCGCCGAAGTCGGCCTGCGGCGGTGAGGCGAGCGCCATCGACTCGACGCCCGCCTCCTGCGCGGGCACCGCGTTCATGATCACGGACGAGGGGTAGACGGACCGGCCGCCCGGGGCGTAGAGGCCCACGCGCTCGACGGGCACCCACTTCTCGGTGACCGAGCCGCCGGGCACGACCTGTGTGGCGTGCGGGGCGCGGCGCTGCTCGCGGTGGACGGCGCGGGCGCGGCGGACGGACTCTTCGAGGGCCGCGCGCACGTCGGGGTCGAGACCCGCCAGGGCCTCGGTGAGCGCGGCGGCGGGGACGCGGACCTGGTCCAGGCGGACGCCGTCGAACTTCTCCGCGTACTCGATCAGCGCCGCGTCGCCACGATGATGCACGTCCTCGCAGATGGGCCGCACCTTCTCCAGGGCGGCCGCGACGTCGAAGTCGGCACGGGGCAGCAGGGCGCGCAGGGCGGACCCGGACGGAAACTCCGTGAGGGCATCGCCGCGCAGATCGATTCGAGAGATCACGTGCCCAATTCTCTCAGACCTTCTTTCGAGACCGGACGCGCGTATCACTGGCTGATATGAATCCCGGGAGAGGGCGCTCACCACTAGGGTCTCGCGTCCGGGCGCGGGACCCTTCGCGTTCAGCCGGTTACTGAGCGGGCATTAAACGGGTGTACGAAGAGGCCGGAGAGGCAGCGCACCGCGGGAACGGGGAGGACGGCAGCAGTGGTCGACGACGTCGGCGCAGGGGATCCGCCCGACGGGCTGACCGCCGCGGAGATCGGCATGTGGCAGGCGTTCCGCAATGGAACCGTCTACGACCTCAGGTCGGGCGACACGGCCGTGGACGACCCGCACGGCGGGCACCCGTGGGGGCCCGAGCGCAGTGTGCGGGCGCGCATCGTGTGCTGGCTGCTGCTCGACGGGCCGCCCGCCCTCGCCGGACGGGTCTCCTCGCTGAAGCTGGCGGGCGTGCAGATCACCGACGTGCTCGACCTCGCGGGCGGCACCATCGCCCCGTACACCGAGTTCAAGCACTGCCGCTTCGAGAAGGAGGTCGTCCTCCCGGAGTCCCGCTTCGCCACGCTGCGCCTCGTCGACTGCTCGATCCCGCGCATCGAGGCGGCCAGGCTGCACACCGAGGGCGATCTGCACCTGCCCCGCTGCCGGGTGCACAACGGCATCCGCCTCACGGACGCCCAGATCGGCACCGACCTGCTGCTCAACCAGGCGGTGGTCTACCGCGACCGGCGCGGCCGCTCGATCACCGGCGACGGCCTCACCGTCGGCCAGGACCTCCAGGCCGAGATGATGGAGTCGCACGGCGAGCTGAGCCTGCGCGGCGCGAAGATCGGCGTCTCGCTGAGCCTGCGCGGCAGCAGGCTGATCAACCAGTACAGCCGGTACGCGCTCAACGCCCCGCAGCTCACCGTCGAGCGCACGCTCTACCTGACCCCGGCCGCCGTCGGCAATCCCCTCCAGACCAGCGGCACCACCCCGGCGCGCGGCACGCGCGTGCAGCGCTTCGAGTGCGAGGGCGGCATCCGGCTCGACGACGGCCGCTTCGGCGACGCCATCGACTTCGCGCAGGCCCGCTTCACCCTCCAGAACGACCAGGAGATCTCGCTGCGCCGCGTCCAGACGCCCGAGCTGCGCTTCCTCGGCGAGGCGCCGCAGCGCGGCAAGGTCGTGCTGTCCGGCGGCAAGGTCGTCAATCTCATCGACCGCGCGACGAGCTGGCCCGCGCCCGGCGGCCTCCAGATGGGCGGCTTCACCTACGAGAACCTCGTGCCGCTCGGCACGTTCACGCTGGAGCAGCGGCTCGCCTGGGTGGCGGCGGCGACCGCCGAGTACAACCCCGAGCCGTACGAGAAGCTGGCGACCGTGCTGCGCAACGGCGGTGAGGACGCCGACGCCCGCGAGGTCCTGCTCGCCAAGCAGCGCAGGCGCCGCGAGACGCTCCCGCTGGCGGCCAAGCTGTGGGGCTACGCCCAGGACTGGACGGTCGCCTACGGCTACCGGCCGGGGCGGGCCGCGGTCTGGATGGCCGTGCTGTGGGCGATCAGCGCGGTGGCGTTCTCGCGGGCCGACCATCCCGCGATCAAGGAGGGCGAGCACCCGAACTGGAATCCGGCGCTCTTCGCGCTCGACCTGCTGCTGCCCGTCATCAACCTCGGCCAGGACACCTACTGGCAGCTCAGAGGCGGCTGGCAGTGGTTCTCGACCGCGCTGATCCTGCTCGGCTGGATTCTGGCGACGACGGTGGCGGCGGGCGCGACCCGGCTGCTGCGCCGCAGCTGACACGTCGCCGGTGTCCGCTGTCGTGCGCGGCCGCACCGCTATCCGGTGTCCGGACCGTTATCCGGCCCCGGGCAACCTTCCCCGCCCTTTGACCGTCCTCCCAGCGCGACCAACAATCGAGTAACCACGAAGGTGACCGGCGGACCGCGCGAGCGGGCGCCGGTTGAGGCAAAGGAGGGCACGGTGCTGCGTGCCTTCATCCGTACCGCCCGCATGGTCCGGCACACCCCGCGCCTCGCCGCGGGACTGCCGCCGGACGACGAGGTACTCCTCGACGTACCCGACGAGCGGCTCGCCCCGGCCCTCGTGGCGGCGGGCCGCGGCGACCACGGCCCGGCGGCCAAGCTCCTCGCCATGACCCGCGAGGACGCCGAGTGGGAGAACCGCGACCGCTACACCACCCGCCTCGCCGCCTTCGCCCGCTCCCGCCCCGAGTGGTTCGACGACTGGCTCCGCGCCTCCCCGCACGACCCCGACCTGCTCCTCGTCAAGGCCGAACTGGCGGTCGTGCGCGGCTGGGAGTCACCGGCGAGGGCCGAGCTGCTGCGCGAGGTGAGCCCGCTGCTCACCGCCGCCGCCGAGGCCGACCCGCGCGACCCGGTGCCCTGGCGCATCGCCCTGGACCACGCGCGCGGCACCCACGCCCCGCACACCGACTTCGAGCGGCTCTGGGAGCACGCGGTGCGCCGCTCCTCGTACCACTACGGCTGCCACGCCTCGGCCCTCCAGTACCTCTCGGCCGCCTGGTACGGCTCGCACAGCGAGTGCTTCGACTTCGCCGAGCGCGCCGCGTCCGACGCGCTGCCGGGTTCGCTGATCCAGGTCCTGCCCGCGCGCGCCGCCTTCGCCTACCTCACGAGCCCCACGGGCAAGGTGCCGCGCGAACGCCTGGACGCGGCGGCCGACCTCGCGATCGGCCTCTCCCGCGAGTACGGCGCCGGAGACCCCTGGCCCGCCGAGGTCCGCAACCTGCTCACCTACGTCCTGGTCCGCCTGGAGCGCTGGGACGACGCCCTGGAGCAGCTCCGCCTGATCGGCCCGTACGCGACGTCCTTTCCCTGGGACCGGCTCTCGGACGATCCGCTGGGCCAGTTCCTTGAGCTGCGCGACGGCATACGCCTCGAAGTAGCGTCGATGACGCCGCTGCGCCCTCCGCGCAGACCCGGACGCTCCGACGACCATTAGGCTTGCCGGTCGTGACCACCCGGCTTCCGCTCTTTCCGCTCAACTCGGTGCTGTTCCCCGGCCTCGTGCTGCCGCTGAACGTCTTCGAGGAGCGATATCGCGCCATGATGCGCGAGCTGCTCAAGACCCCCGAGGAGGAGCAGCGCCAGTTCGCCGTCGTCGCCATCCGCGACGGCTCGGAGGTGGCGCCCAGCGCGCCCGGCCTCCCCGACCAGACGGCGGTGCCCGAACACGGCCCGGCGGCGGGCTTCGGCGAAGACCCGCTCAAGGCCTTCCACACCATGGGCTGCGTGGCCGACGCGGCGACGATCAGGGAGCGTGACGACGGCGGCTTCGAGGTCCTCGCCACGGGCACCTCCCGCGTCCGTATCCACTCGGTCGACGCCTCGGGCGCCTTTCTGACCGCCGAGGTCGAAGAGGTGCCCGAGGAACTGGGAGAGGAGGCGGGCACGCTCGCCGAGGGCGTCCTGCGCGCCTTCAGGTCGTACCAGAAGCGGCTGGCCGGGGCGCGGGAGCGCTCGCTGTCGACGGGTGCCGAGCTGCCGGACGAGCCGTCCGTGGTGTCGTACCTGGTCGCCGCGGCCGCCGTGCTCGACACCCCCACCAAGCAGCGGCTCCTTGAGGCGAAGGACACCGCGTCGCGGCTGCGGGACGAGCTGACCCTGCTGCGCTCGGAGACGGCGATCATCCGCCATCTGCCGTCGCTGCCCGCGACGGAGCTGACCCGGGGCACCACCAGCCTGAACTGACGCATGTGAGGCGCGAGACTGTGGCGAAGAAGCAGAAGAAGCAGGCGGGCGGTACCCCGGCGACGGTGGCCCTCACCGCGGCGGGCACCGCCTTCACGGTGCACTCCTACGAGCACGACCCGGCCCACCCCTCCTACGGCGAAGAGGCCGCCGAGGCCATGGGCGTCTCCCCCGAGCGGGTCTTCAAGACGCTGGTCGCCGAGGTCGACGGCGAGCTGACCGTGGCGGTGGTGCCGGTCGCGGGCTCCCTCGACCTGAAGGCGCTGGCCGCCGCGGTCGCGGGCAAGCGCGCGGTGCTGGCCGACCCGGCGGCGGCCGAGCGGACCACGGGCTATGTGCGCGGCGGCATCTCCCCGCTCGGCCAGCGCAAGCGGCTGCGCACGGTCCTGGACGACTCCGCGTCCGCGCACCCCACGATCTGCGTCTCCGCGGGCCGCAGGGGCCTTGAGGTGGAGCTGGCACCGGCCGACCTCGCGGAGCTCACGGCGGCGGTCCTCGCCCCGATCGGCCGCGGCTGACGGCACGGTCCGCGAGGGCGCGTACGACGTGAAAGCGCCCTCGACACGGGTCCGGGGCGCGAGTAGTACCGGGAAGCATGTCGAAGAAGACGCGCATGCGGAAGTGGCGGGCGAAGAAGCGCAAGGCCAATCACGGCAAGCGCCCCGCCTGAGGCGCCGGGTTCAGGAAGCGGTGCCCTCGGGCCGGGCGTCGTCGCGGGGCTCGCCGTAGTAGGGGGTCGGACAGGGCTCCGGGTCGCGCGGGCCGAAGAGCGCGGTGAGGCCGAGGTGCACGGCGAGCGCGGCCACCGGCCAGGCGAGGAGCGTGCCCTTGGACTTGAGTTCGAGCGGGGCGTCGAAGACGACGCCCTTGCCCGCGGACTTGGCGTGCGCCACGACGTCCGTCTCGGGGCCGAGCCATATCCCGGCCCGCCAGGCGAGCAGGGCGCCCAGGAGGCCGCCGACGGCGAGGCCGACGACGAGCGGGATGCCGCCGCGCCTGTGCAGCAGGAAGACGATCACGCCGCTGAGGACACCGAAGGCCAGCGCGAGCAGGGTAAACGTTCCGTCGACACCGATGGCCTGCTCGCCCTCGGTGTCCTTGAGGTAGACCGCCTCGCCGTCCGAGATCAGCGGCACGCGCGGCGCCAGCCACATCCACACGAGGCCGAGCAGCACTCCGCTGACAGCCACCACGACCGCGGTCACCGCGGCCTGCGCCACTTCGGTCTTCATGCCGGGCCCGTCCTCCTCGTATCGATAAGGAGCTGCGGCTTCCGACGGCTGCGGGACGTGCGGTGCCTGCCGGGGGCCGTGCGGGTTCTCGTCGTGCGGCGGTTGGGGAGTCAGCGGTGCGGTCACCCACACATCGTGCCAGTAGTACCTGTGCGGCGCGTCACCGGACGGCCGCCCGGCGGTACGCCCAGGTGGCGACGGCGAGCGAGGCCACGCCGACGCCCGCGCAGACCGCCAGGTCCAGGGCGACGACGGCCCAGTCGGGATCGGGCCCGAAGGTGTGGGCGAACGCCTCCACACCGTACGTGGAGGGCAGCAGGTCGCGCGCGAACTGGAGCAGCGTCGGCATCCGGTCCGCCGGGAGCACCCCGAGCAGCAGCGCCGCGGACATGCCCATCTGGCCGAGCAGCGTGGCGAGCTCGGGGCGCGGCGCGAGCAGCCCGAGCGCGGCGCCGAGCCCGGCGAGGGCGGCCCCGGCGAGCRGGAYSMMGCCSRCGACCGCCGTGACGACGGTGCCGGGCACGGTGAACGAGGCATACGCGGCGGCGGCGCCGAGGACCACGGCGGCGGGCGGCACGGGGAGCGTGGCGTAGTGGTCGAGGCCGCCGTCGGCGCGGAGCTGGCCGAAGTACTGGGCGAGCAGGTTGAGCGCGACGAACGCGACGACGAGCACGGAGGAACCGGCCACCACGGCCCGCGCCTCGCCGCCGCCGTCCACGACGCCCCGCATCAGGATCATGATGCCGACGGACTGGAAGGTCGCCACGAAGAGCAGCGGAATCCGCGCGACCCTGGCCCGGGACAGCTGGGCACGGTAGACGGCCGAGAGCGCGGGCAGCAGCCGCGCGGGCGGCCCGAGGGGCGCGGGCCCGTCGGCCGCCGGCCCGGCGCGCCCTTCGCCCCGCACCACGGCATCCAGCGAAACGGCACTCACCGCAGAACCCTTCTGTCCTTCACTCGCGAGGTCACCCCTTGACCAGTCCCCCGCCGCTGCCGCCCAGCGCGAGGTAGACGTCCTCCAGGCTGGGCGTGGCCAGCGTGAAGTCGTCGAGGGCGGCGAAGGCGGCGCCGCCCGTGACCGCCGCGACGGCGGCCCGTGCCTCGTCCGGCGCGAGGCGCAGCGCCCACCGCCGGCCCGACTCGACCGCGCTGGAGCGCAGCGCGGCCACCTCGGGGACGTCCAGCGGCGCCCGCTCGCGCCACACCAGTTCCACCCGTACCTCGTCGGCGACCTTCTCCTTGAGCCCGGCCGGGGTGTCGCAGGCGATGACCTTGCCCTGGTCGAGCACGGCGACCCGGTCGAGCACGGTCTCCGCCTCGATGACGTTGTGGGTGACGAGCAGGACGGTCGTCCCGCGCTCCGCCCGCCGTGCGTCGATCGCCGCCCAGACGGCCCGCCGTGCGACGGGGTCCATCCCGGTGGTCGGCTCGTCAAGGACGAGCAGCGGACGCTCGCCCACCAGGGCGGTGGCGAAGCAGGCGAGCCGCCGCTGGCCGCCGGAGAGCTTCTTCAGGGGCCGCGCGGCCAGCGCGGTCAGCCCCAGTTCGTCGAGGACCTCGTCCCGCTCGGCGCGGGCCCTGCGCACATCGAGCCCGCGCAGCCGGCCGGTCGTCTCGACGGCGAGGGACACGGTCAGCTCGTCGAGTGCGGTGGACTCCTGCCCGAGGTAGGCGAGGAGCCGTGCGGCCCGCTCGGGGTGGCGCACGATGTCGTGGCCGAGGATGTCGACACTGCCGCTGTCCGGCCGCATCAGACCGGTGAGCTGGCGTACGAGGGTGGATTTACCGGCGCCGTTGGGGCCGAGCAGGCCGAAGATCTCGCCGCGGCCCACCGTCAGGCGGATGCCGTCGGTGGCGCGGACCTCGGGAGTCGCGGGCCTGCCGCGCCTGCCACGGGCGGCGGGGTAGGTCTTGACCAGGTCGCGCACCGCGCAGACGGCGTCGATGCCGTGTTCGTTGCGGCGTTCCTGTCGGACTGCCGGTGCCGGGCGCGTACTCACGAAGGACGAGACTACGGGGTCGGCGGGCACGGACGACGCCCGGGGCGCCCCGTACGCCCCGAATCAGTCCCCCGCGCGCTCCCCCGCACTCGCGTGTCCCGCGGCGGTGCGGGCGTCGTCCG